>CALAEG010000129.1 GCA_937890965.1 uncultured Caulobacteraceae bacterium
AGATCGAGGGCCAGGTGAAGATGTCGTCGGTCAAGAGCGTCGCTGAATTCGTCCAGAAGCACCCGGAGGAGTCCGTCTCCATCCTCCGCGGCTGGCTGCATGAAGCATGAGCGCGCGCCTCTCCCACAAGAAGGCGGTGATGGACACGGCCCGGCTCACCGGGCCGGAGAAGGCGGCCGTCGTGCTTCTGGCGCTGGGAGAGGACCACAACGACATCTGGCAGGCCCTGGACGAGGAGGAGATCAAGGAGATTTCCCAGGCCATGGCCGGTCTCGGCACCGTCTCCTCCGCCGTGGTCGAGGACCTCCTGGTCGAATTCGTCTCCGGGATGAGCGGCACCGGCACGATTATGGGCTCGTTCGAACAGACCCAGCGCCTGCTCGCCTCGTTCATGGGCGCGGAAAAAGTCGACAACCTGATGGAGGAGATCCGCGGTCCGGCGGGCCGGACCATGTGGGACAAGCTCGCCAATGTGAACGAGGCGGTGCTCGCCAACTATCTGAAGAACGAATACCCGCAGACCGTCGCGGTGGTGCTTTCGAAGATCAAGGCCGAGCACTCGGCCCGCGTGCTAGCCTCGTTGCCCGAGGATTTCGCCCTGGAATGCGTCGGCCGCATGCTGCGCATGGAGCCGGTGCAGCGGGAGATTCTCGACAAGATCGAGGCGACGCTGCGATCCGAATTCATGTCCAACCTGGCGCGCACCTCCAAGCGCGACAGCCACGAGATGATGGCCGACATCTTCAACAACTTCGACCGCCAGACCGAGGCGCGCTTCATCGCCGCGCTGGAAGAGCGCAATCGCGAGGCCGCCGAACGCATCCGCGCCTTGATGTTCGTCTTCGAGGACCTGAACAAGCTCGACCCCGGCGGCGTCCAGACCCTGTTGCGCGCGGTCGAGAAGGACCAGCTCGGCCTGGCGCTGAAGGGCTCGTCGGACGGCCTGCGCGAAATCTTCTTCTCCAACATGAGCGAGCGAGCCGCCAAGATCATGCGCGAGGACATGGAAAGCATGGGTCCGGTGCGGTTGCGCGACGTCGACGCGGCCCAGATGGCCATGGTCCAGGTGGCCAAGGACCTGGCCGCCAAGGGCGAGATCATGCTGGCCGGCGCCGGTGGCGACGACGAGTTGATCTATTGAGCCCGCGCACCCCCATGACCAAGCCATGACCAGCCCCCACCGCAAATTCACCTTCGACACGGTCTTCGACGGCGACGGCGTGGTCTCCTACGCCGCCACGCGGCCGAAACGGACCTTCAGCCCCGACGAGGTCGAACAGGTCCGTAGCCAGGCCTTCGCCGAGGGCGAACGCTCGGCCGTCGTACGCGCCGAAGAGGCCGCCGCCGCCTCGCTGGCCGATATCGCGCGCTCGACCCGTACGGCGCTGGGCGCGCTCGCCCATGTGGCCCACGAGCACCGCACGGCCTGTGCCGAACTGGCCCTGGCCTGCGCCCGCACCATCGCCGGCGCGGCCCTGGAGCAGTTTCCGCAAGCCCCCGCCCAAGCCGCCTTGCAAAGCCTGGCCCGCGAAATCGAGGCCGCGCCGAAGCTCGCTGTGCGCACCACCCCCGACATGGTCGACCGGCTGCAGGCCGCGCTGGATGTGACCGCTTCGGCCTGCGGCTTTCCCGGCCAGATCGTGGTCAAGGGCGATCCCGCCCTGCCCGACGCCGCCTTCGTGCTCGACTGGGGCGACGGGCGCGCCGCCTTCGATCCGACCCAGGCCGCTGAACGCGTCGCCGAAGCCCTGCACACCGCGCTCGCCGCCGAAGGCCTGCACGCCGAACCCCTGATTTCCCCCAGCGAGGCCGACAATGGCTGAAGACATCATCCCTCCCGATCCGGAGGCCAATCCGGGCGGGACCCTCGCCCTGGAGGAATTCGAGCCCAATGCGCCGCTGGCCGCCGAAATGGCGGTCGATGCCGACGCCAAGAACGCCGCCGATCTGGCCCCGGTGTTCGACGTGCCGGTGCACATCTCGGCCGTGCTCGGCCGGGCCAGCCTGTCGGTGGCCCAGCTGCTCAAGCTGGCCCAGGGCAGCGTGCTCGAACTCGACCGCAAGGTCGGCGAGGCGATCGACATCTATGTGAACAACCGTCTGGTGGCGCGCGGCGAGGTCGTCGTGGTCGACGAGCGGCTGGGCGTGACCATGACCGAAATCATCAAGGACGGCGACTCGGCGGTCTGAAGACCGCACGAGAGACGGATCAAGGGAGAAAACCCATGCGGCTACTGGTCGTCGGACGGTTGAACGGACAGCTCGCCAATGCGGTGAAGATGGCGATGACGGCTGGGGCCAAGGTGGCGCATGTGGAGACCTGCGCCGCGGCGACCCATGCCTTGCGCGCCGGCCAGGGCGCCGACCTGCTGATGGTCGACTTTGAGCTCGACATCCGCGCCCTGATCGCCGCCAACGAGGCCGAGCGCATCCGCGTGCCGGTGGTGGCCTGCGGCGTCGGCGCGGACCCCAAGCGCGCGGCCGACGCCATCCGCGCCGGGGCCAAGGAGTTCATCCCCCTGCCGCCGGAAGCCGATCTGATCGCCGCGGTGCTGGCCGCCGTTTCGGACGACAACCGCCCGATGGTCACGCGCGATCCGTCCATGCAGGCGGTCATGGCCCTGGCCGACCAGGTCGCGCCCTCCGACGCCTCGATCCTGATCACCGGCGAAAGCGGCGTCGGCAAGGAGGTTATGGCCCGCTATGTCCACAAGAAGTCCCGCCGCGCGACGCGGCCCTTCATCAGCGTCAACTGCGCGGCCATCCCGGAAAACCTTCTGGAAAGCGAGCTGTTCGGCCACGAGAAGGGCGCCTTCACCGGCGCGGTGGCGCGGCGCATCGGCAAGTTCGAGGAGGCCAACGGCGGCACGCTGCTGCTCGACGAAATCTCCGAAATGGATGGCCGGCTGCAAGCCAAGCTGCTGCGCGCCCTGCAGGAGCGGGAGATCGACCGGGTCGGCGGCTCGCGGCCGGTCAAGGTCGATATCCGCATCCTGGCCACCTCCAACCGCGACCTGGTCGCCGCCACGCGGGACGGTTCGTTTCGCGAGGACCTGCTCTATCGCCTGAACGTCATGAACCTGAAGCTGCCGCCGCTGCGCGAGCGGCCCGGCGACGTCATCGCGCTGGCGGACCACTTCATCCGCAAATATGCCGCCGCCAACGGCGTGCCCGAGCGGCCCTTGTCGTCAATCGCGCGCCAGCGGCTGCTCAGCCATCGCTGGCCGGGCAATGTGCGCGAGCTGGAAAACGCCATGCACCGCGCCGTCCTGCTTTCGACGGGCTCGGAGATCGAGGAATTCGCTATCCGCCTGCCTGACGGCCAGCCGATGAGCGCCGCCCCCGACGCCCAGACCGCGCGCACCGCCTCGATGGCCGCCGAAGCCACCTCGCGCGGCTTCGTCGGCCAGACCGTGGCGGTGGTCGAACAGCAGCTGATCATCGACACGCTCAGCCACTGCCTGGGCAACCGCACCCATGCGGCCAACATCCTCGGCATCTCGATCCGCACCCTGCGCAACAAGCTGAAGGAATACACCGAGGCCGGCATCCCGGTGCCCGCGCCGCAGAGCGCCGCCAGTGCCGCCTGACGCCACCCGTAGAGGCGCGATCGTCGGCGCGGCGGCGGCTCTTGTCGCCGTCGGGCCAGTGTCAGCGGCCACCGACGGTTTTGCTCTGCTTGAGCAAAGGGTCGGCGGGCGGCTGGGCTTGGCGGCTCTGGATACGGCGAGCGGCGAGCGCCTCGGCCATCGCGCCGGCGAGCGTTTTCCCATGTGCAGCACCTTCAAGCTGCTGGCCGTCGGCGCCGTCCTCGGCCGCGTCGACCGAAACCGCGAACGGCTGGACCGATTCATCGCCTACGGCGAGGCCGACCTGCTCGACTATGCACCGGTGACCAGGGCGCATGTGAAGGAAGGCGGCCTGCCGCTCGGCGACCTCTGCCAGGCCGCGATCGAGCTCAGCGACAACACCGCCGCCAACCTGATCCTGCGCCAGATCGGCGGACCGGCGGCCGTGACCGCCTTCTCCCGCAGCCTTGGCGACAACGTCACGCGCCTCGACCGCAACGAGCCGACGCTGAACACCGCCATTCCCGGCGATCCGCGCGACACCACCACGCCGGCCGCCATGCTGGCGGACTTGCGGGCGCTCAGTCTTGGCGGCGTCCTCAGCCCCGGCTCACGCGAGCGGCTGACCGGCTGGCTGGTCGGGTGCCAGACCGGCAAGACGCGGCTGCGCGCCGGCCTCCCGGCCGGCTGGCGGGTCGGCGACAAGACTGGCACCGGGGTCAACGGCACAGCCAACGACGTCGCCGTGGCCTGGGCGCCCCGCGGGCCGATCCTGATCGCCTGCTATCTGACCCAAACGGCGCGGGCGAGCGATACCGCCCGCGCCACCGTCCATGCCGAGGTGGCGCGCATCGTCGTCGAGCGGTTCCGAGGCCTCCATGGCTGACGCCTCCGCCCTTCCCTATTCCTCCACCAACCGGCCCAGTCCGCGGGACATCTGGAAGTGGGTGGCGCGTGGGGATGTGGGCCTGGCGATCGGCGTCGTCGGGATCATCGTCCTTCTGATCCTGCCGGTTCCGCCCTTCCTGCTCGACATCCTGCTCTCGCTTTCGATCACCAGCGCCGTCCTCATCCTGATGACCTCGCTGATGATCAAGAAGCCCTTGGAGTTCACGGCCTTTCCAACCGTGCTCCTGGTCACCACGCTCTTCAGGCTCGGCCTCAACCTGGCCTCGACCCGGCTGATCCTGGGTCACGGCCACGAAGGCACCCAGGGCGCCGGCCACATCATCCAGGCCTTTGGCCAGCTGATGATGCAGGGCAACTACGTCATCGGGGTGATCGTCTTTTCCATCCTGGTGATCGTCAACTTCGTGGTCGTCACCCGCGGTTCGGGCCGGATCGCCGAGGTCGCCGCCCGCTTCACCCTGGATTCCATGCCCGGCAAGCAGATGGCGATCGACGCCGATCTGTCCTCGGGCCTGATCGACCAGGACGAGGCCAAGCGCCGGCGCAAGGAGCTGGAGCAGGAATCGACCTTCTTCGGCTCCATGGACGGCGCCTCGAAATTCGTGCGCGGCGACGCCATCGCCGGACTGATCATCGTGGCGATCAACGTCATCGGCGGGATCCTGATCGGGGTGCTGCAGCACAAGCTGCCCATCGGCCAGGCCGCCTCGACCTACACCGTCATGACCATCGGCGACGGCCTGGTCAGCCAGGTGCCCGCCCTGGTCATCTCCATCGCCGCCGGCTTCCTGGTCTCCAAGGCAGGCGTCGAGGGCGCCGCCGACAAGGCCCTGGTCATGCAGCTGGCCATGAACCCGGTCTCGCTGGGCATGGTCGCCGCCGCCGCCGGCGTCATCGCCCTGGTGCCCGGCATGCCGATCCTGCCCTTTGCCGGCATTGCGCTCGGCGCCGGCGGCCTTGCCTGGCGCCGAGCCCAGAAGGTCCGCGCCGACGCCACCGCGCCACCTCCCGTCATGATGACCGAGCCGGCGGACGAGCCGATCGCCACGGCGCTCGCCATGGACGACATCAAGGTCGAGTTGGGCTACGGCCTGCTGGCGCTGATCAACGATCTGGAAGGCCGCCGGCTGACCGACCAGATTCGCGCCCTTCGCCGCACCCTGGCCAGCGAATACGGCTTCGTCATGCCGCCGGTGCGCATCCTCGACAACATGCGGCTGGCCACCCAGGGCTATGCCATCCGCATCAAGGAGATCGAGGCCGGCGCCGGCGAGGTGAGGCTGGGCCACTTGATGGCCATGGATCCGCGCGGCGGCCAGGTCGATGTCCCCGGCGAGCATGTGCGCGAGCCGGCTTTCGGCCTTCCCGCCACCTGGATCGACGAGTCCTTACGCGAAGAGGCCACCTTCCGCGGCTACACCATCGTCGATCCGGCCACGGTGCTGACCACTCACCTGACCGAGATCCTCAAGGAAAACATGCCCGACCTGCTCTCCTATGGCGAGGTGCAGAAGCTGTTGAAGGACCTGCCCAGCGAACAGAAGAAGCTGGTCGATGACCTGGTGCCGTCGGTGGTCAGCGCCACCACCATCCAGCGCGTGCTGCAGGCGCTGTTGAAAGAGCGCGTCTCCATCCGCGACCTCGGCGCCATATTGGAAGGGATCGCCGAGGCCGCGCCGCACACCACCTCGATCACCAACCTGGTCGAGGCCGTGCGCGCCCGGCTGGCGCGCCAACTCTGCTGGCAGAACAAGGGCGAGGACGGCGCCTTGCCGATTATCACGCTGTCGCCCGACTGGGAGCAGGCCTTCGCCGAGGCCCTGATCGGCGGCGGCGAGGACAAGCAGCTGGCGCTGGCGCCGTCGAAACTGCAGGACTTCATCCGCGCCGTGCGCGAAGCCTTCGAGCGCGCCGCCCTGGCCGGCGAGGCGGCGGTGCTGCTCACCGGCCCGCAAATCAGGCCTTATGTCCGCTCGATCATCGAACGCTTCCGCGGCCAGACCGTGGTGATGAGCCAGAACGAAATCCACCCCAAGGCGCGGCTGAAGACGGTGGGGATGGTTTAGACCGCGACAACCGCGCGCCGTTGCAGGAAGCTTGAGACACTGCTAGCGAACCTCGTCGGGCCGAGTCCGGCGCCCCTAGCGTGGAACTGTTCATGCGTCGCCCAACGATCTCTCACAGCGGTTCGCCGAGGAACTCGCTGATGTGGGACATCCTGACCTTTGAAAAGCTGCTGACCGGCCCGGTCGTGCACCTGATCTATTGGTCGGGCCTCGGCATCATCGCCCTGATCGGATTTTCGGCGATCGGCGCGGCCATTGGCCTGGCGATTCGCGAAGCCAGCCTGATCAGCCTGCTGCTCGCCATCCCGGTCCTGGTCGGTGGTCTCCTGATCGTCACGGCGCTGACCCTGATCTGGCGCGGCACCTGCGAATTCTACGTCGCCATCTTCCGCATCAGCGACGATCTGCGCTCGCTGCGCAAATACGAAGAATCGCGCGGCGAGCCGCCGCCGGCCTTCTAAGCGATCCCCCCGCGGCGGCGACGATGCGTTCCGAGCCCTTCGATTTCAAAAACGCCCAAGGCCACACGCTGTCCGCCCGCCTCGATCGGCCGGACGGGACGGCGCGCGCCTTTGCGCTCTTCGCCCACTGTTTCACCTGCGACAAGACCGCCAAGGCCGCCGTCCGCATCAGCCGCGCCCTGGCCGACAGGGGCGTTGGCGTACTGCGCTTCGACTTCACCGGCCTTGGCGAAAGCGAGGGCGAACTCGCCGGCGGCGGATTCTCTTCCGAGGTGGAGGACCTGCTTTTCGCGGCGCGGCACATGGCCGATCATGGCTGCGCGCCCGACCTGCTCATCGGCCATAGCCTCGGAGGCGCCGCGGTGCTGGCCGCCGCCGCCGATATCGCCTCGGCCAGAGCGGTGGCGACCATCGGTGCGCCCGCCGACCCCGCCCATATCCTGCACCTGCTGGACAAGGCCGGCCTTGCGGCGATCGAGACCGACGGCAAGGCCGAGATCAGCATCGGTGGCCGGCCATTTACGCTCGACCGCCGCTTTATCGACGACGTGCGCATGCAGTCGCTCGCCGCGCGCATCCCGCGGCTTGGCCGCGCGCTCCTGGTGCTGCATTCGCCGGTCGATCAGATCGTCGGCATCGAGAACGCCTCGGCCATCTTCCTGGCGGCGCGCCATTCCAAGAGCTTCATCTCGCTCGACCATGCCGATCACCTGCTGACCAAACCGGCCGACGCCGACTACGCCGCCGAGGTCATCTGCGCCTGGGCCAGCCGCTATATCGGCATGGCCGCCGAAACCCCGGCAGAGGCGTCGGATGGCGCGGTTATGGTCGAGGAGACCGGCGCCGGCCAGTTCCAGGTCCAGGTCGCCGTGCACGGGACCCGCTTCTTCGCCGACGAACCGGTCGAGGTGGGCGGCCTAGGCTCGGGGCCCAGCCCCTACGAGCTGCTCGCCGCCGGACTGGGCGCCTGCACCTGCATGACCATCCGTCTCTATGCCGACCGTAAGGGATGGCCGCTGGAGCGAGCGCGCACCAACGTCCGCCACGAAAAAACCGCCGGCCATACCCCGCCCGACACCTTCACCCGGCTGATCGAACTCGACGGCCCGCTCGACGCCGAACAACGCGCCAAGTTGTTCGAGATCGCCGACAAGTGCCCGGTGCACCGCACGCTGGAAGGCGGCGCCCACATCGTTACCGGCGAACTCGCCCCCGCCCCGCCCAATCCCGCCGCCGTCGGGGCCGCCACGGTCGAGCACTTCCGCGACATGAAAGCCGAGTGCGACAAATATCTTTCCAAGACGCGAGGGTCTTAGCGGATTACCCCCTGCTCCAGCGCCACCAGCATTGGCTTCGGCCGGCCGTCATCGTCGAACAGCAGCGGGGCGTCCCAGGGGGGCGTGGGGTTTTCCTTGGGACTGCGCAGCCAGGAATCCTTGTCGCGCAGACCCCAGGTGGTGAAGGCGAAGCGTTGGGCGGGCTTGAGTTTGGCGAAGGCCTCGCCGATCTCGCCGGCAAGGCGGGCCTGTCGCTGGACCAGGTCGTCGCGGGAGACAAAGAGCGCCTTCGCCCAGTTCAGCGAGATGTCCAGTTCGGAGACGTGGATCGGCAGGCCCATACTGGCCAGGTCGGCGATGGCCGCGGTGATCGCGCCCGGCGCCAGGTCGGCGAAGAGGTGGCTTTGATTGCCCAGCCCGCCCAAAGGCGCGCCGGCCTTCAGCAGGGTCTCGACCATGCGCAGGTAGGTGGCGCGCTTCTTCGGCAGCCGCTCCAGATAATAGTCATTGATCAGCAGCAGGGCGTTCGGGTCGGCCTCGTGGGCGATGTCGTAGGCGCGGCGCATATAGTCGATCTGACCGCCGAGGTTGCGGCTCCACAGGCAGTCGCGCAGCCCCTCGCCGTCCTCGTTCACCGCCTCGTTGACCACATCCCAGGCGACGGCCTGATCCTTGTAGCGGCCTGCGACCGTCAGGATGTAACTTCGGTAGGCGTCGGCGAAGACCTTGCCCTGGCCATCGATGCGGGTGAAGGCGGCCGCGTTTTCCGCGTACCAGACCAGGGTATGGCAGAAGAGCCGCAGGCCGTGGTCGCGGGCGAAGGCGGCGATGGCGTCGGGCGCGTCGAAGCGGAAGGTCCCGTCGTCCTTGAGGATGTACTCCATCTTCATCTCCCACTCCGGCGTGATCTGGGAGAAGTTTCGCGTCAGCAGGGCGGCGAAGGCGGGATCGGGCAGGTTGCCGCTGGAGACCGCGCAGCCCACCGGGAAATGGGCGACCGATTTCAGCGGGGCTGCATCGATCGGCGCATCGACCGGCCCATCGAACGCCCCTGGGGTCTGGCTCTGTGAGGGCCGGCTGCAGGCGGTGAGCGCCGTGGCGGCCAGGCTGGCGAGGACGCCGCGCCGGGCGAGCGCCGGTCGCGGCGAGGTCATCGCGCCTTCCGCCGCAGACCGAGTTCGTCCAGCGCGACGGTTTCGCGCCGGGACTCCTCCTTGACCGCGGCCAGGCGCGCGGCCTCGGCGATGTGTTCGAACCGTTTCAGCGCCTCGAAGGCCTCGGCCAGGGCGTCGCGGGCGCCGGCCTCTTCGGCGTTCAGGGCGTTGATGTCGCCTTGCGCGGCGGCGCGTCGGTTGCGCATGGCCTGCAGGAAACCCGCCCGGTACCAGCCGGCCTGGGCGTCCTGGTCGGCGCGGGCGATCTCGGCCTCGGATTCCGCCGCCAGGATGACCAGGCGCAACTCGGCGTCGGCGCGCCGCGCAACCACATCGGCCAGGCGCCTCTGCAGCATCTCCACCTCGTAGCTGGAGATGCGGATCAGCGATTCCTTCCAGCTCATGCGCCGTCACCGGCGAGAATGGCCTCGAGGCGCTGGAAGCCGTCGTCGAGGCTGGTCGCCTCCTCCTTGTCCTGGGTCAGGAAGCTCTCCAGGGCCGGGTTCAACAGGATGGCGCGGTCGACATTGGCGTCCGAGCCGGCGCGATAGGCGCCGATGCGGATCAGCTCCTCCATGTCGGAATAGGCCGCCAGGGTCTGGCGCGCCCGGGTGACGATCTCGCGCTCATAAGGCCGCTGGCAGGCGGGCATGGTGCGGCTGATCGACTTCAGCACATTGATCGCCGGGAAGCGGCCGCGTTCGGCGATGGCGCGCTCCATGACGATGTGGCCGTCGAGAATGCCGCGCACGGCGTCGGCGATCGGCTCGTTATGGTCGTCGCCATCGACCAGCACGGTGAAAAGGCCGGTGATCGAGCCGGCCTCGCTGCCGTCGGGGCGGATCGGACCAGGGCCCGCGCGTTCCAGCAGCTTGGGCAGTTCGCTGAATACCGTCGGCGTGTAGCCCTTGGTGGTCGGCGGCTCGCCGGCGGCCAGGCCGATCTCGCGCTGGGCCATGGCGAAGCGGGTGACCGAGTCCATCAGGCAGAGCACTTCCTGGTCCTGGTCACGCAGGTATTCGGCGACGGCCAGTGTCATATAGGCGGCCTGGCGGCGCTTCAGGGCCGGCTCGTCGGAGGTGGCGACCACCACGATGGCGCGTTTCAGCCCCTCCTCGCCCAGGGTCTCCTCGATGAACTCGCGCACCTCGCGGCCCCGTTCGCCGATCAGGCCCACCACAACCGCGTCGCAATCGGCCTCGCGCGCCAGCATGGAGAGCAGCACCGACTTGCCGACGCCGGAGCCGGCGAAGACGCCCAGCCTCTGGCCGCGGCAGCAGGTGGTGAAGACGTTCATCGCCCGCACGCGCAGGTCCAGCCGCTCGCCGACCCGGCCGCGTGCATGGGCGGGGGGCGGCGGGGCGCGCAGCGGATAGGCGGCGGGCCCTTGCGGCAAGGGGCCCTTGCCGTCGATCGGCTCGCCGAAGGCGTCGATCACCCTGCCGCGCCAGGCCATGGTCGGGCGAACCGTCGCCGCCTCGGGCGCGATGCGGATCTCGGCGCCGGGCGCCACCCCCTCGACCGGGCCGAAGGGCATGAGCAGGGCGCGGTCCTCGCGGAAGCCGACAACCTCGGCCGCCAGCGGCGTATTGGCTCGCCGCTCGATCATGGCGCGGGCGCCGACGGCCAGGCGCGTCAAACCGCCGCGCGCCTCGATCAGAAGCCCGCTCACCGCCGCGACTCGACCCGAAACGGTGAGCGGATCGATGCGTTCGACGGCGGTCAGAAGGTTGCGCAAACCTTGACTCTCCAACAAAAAGGAGTCCTTGCGCTCTTGTGGCGCAACGAGTTTAAATTGCTGTGAAGATCGCGAGATGGTTGGTGGATTCTCAAGGAATCCAATGACAAAAATAGTTAATGCCAGCGCTTGCGAGGCGAATCCAAATCACCCTAGATTCGTTTTCGAAAGGTTCACGATTAACCAAGTTTAAAGGTCCTTAAGACTTTAATTGGCATGTGGACTTTCGGGGCGGGGACCGAGTTTCCGTAATTATTCGCCGCCTTTGTGCGGGGAGGGGCTAGATGCGCGTCTTGTTGATCGAGGATGACAGCGCCACGGCGCAGAGCATCGAGTTGATGCTCAAGTCCGAGGGATTCAACGTCTATACGACCGACCTCGGTGAGGAAGGCGTCGATCTGGGCAAGATCTACGATTACGACCTTATCCTGCTCGACCTGAATCTGCCGGACATGAGCGGCCTTGAGGTGCTTCGCACCCTGCGCGTAGGCAAGATCAACACCCCGGTCATGATCCTGTCGGGCACCTCCGAGATCGACACCAAGGTGAAGACCTTCTCCGGCGGCGCCGACGACTACATGACCAAGCCCTTCCACAAGGACGAGCTGGTCGCGCGTATCCATGCGGTGGTGCGGCGCTCCAAGGGCCATGCCCAGTCGGTGATCAAGACCGGCGACATCACGGTCAATCTCGACGCCAAGACCGTCGAGGTGAACGGCGCCCGGGTGCACCTGACCGGTAAGGAATACCAGATGTTGGAACTTCTTTCCTTGCGCAAGGGCACGACCCTGACCAAGGAGATGTTCCTCAACCACCTCTATGGCGGCATGGACGAGCCCGAGCTGAAGATCATCGACGTCTTCATCTGCAAGCTGCGCAAGAAGCTGGCCGC
>CALAEG010000130.1 GCA_937890965.1 uncultured Caulobacteraceae bacterium
CCATTCGGTCCGCCGCCGAGGTCGCAGATCACCTCGACCTTGCCGTTCCAGGCGCGCGACAGCGTGCCGCCCGCGATCTCGACCAGGATCACCGAGCCGTCCGGCATGGCGATCGGGCCTTCAGGGAATTGCAGCCCTTCGGCCAGGACGTCGAAGCTCATCGCGGGTTCTCCTTGAAGAGGGCTCAGGCCCAGTCCGGGCCCGAGACCGTGGCGCTGAACACACCGTGGCCGATCATGCGCTGGATGTCCGCCGATTTTGACAGGCCCCAGGGCCCGACCTTCAGGCCCAAGGCGTTCGCTTCAGCGACCCGCTCGGCGGTGACGTCGGTATAGTAGGGCGACCATTCCATGCCGCCGTGGGCCTTGATCGCCTCA
This sequence comes from uncultured Caulobacteraceae bacterium, assembly GCA_937890965.1. GTDB lineage: Bacteria > Pseudomonadota > Alphaproteobacteria > Caulobacterales > Caulobacteraceae > Poindextera. The sequence goes on from CALAEG010000130.1 coordinate 378, forward strand.
AGCTCGGAGCCGCCGAAATGGCGCGGATCGGACCCATCGAACCAGGGCGAGTCCCGGTTGGCCGGCGCCTGGCCGGGTCGCCTGGGGATGGTCAGGTGGGCGGTGGCGATTCCGGGCGTCCGTGCGGTGGCCAGGCGCAGCACGCTCCAGTCGAAGGCGATGATCTTGGCGTGGTCGGCATAGTCGGCCGCGTCCAGGGCGTCGAGCACCGCGTCGGTGACCGTGGCCGGGTCAGGCGCATAGTCGGGATGGTTCGGGTGGGTCTTGATCTCCACATAGATCAGCCGTGGCGGACCCTCGGCCGCCTTCAGCGCCGCCAGCAGGACGGGCAGGGTGGGGATGCGCGCGCCGTCGAGGCTTTCCAGGTCGGGATGTTGCGCCTCGGCGGCGGAGCCGGGCCGGGCGCGGCCGATGTCGTAGCGTCTGAGGACGTCCAGGCTCAGGGTCTTCAAGGGCGCGCCGCGCTCGCGCAACCAGTCGCCGTCCAGACGGGTCGCGTCCGGGTTCAGCCAGTAGTCGTGGTGGGCGACCACATGACCGTCGGCGGTCATCTGCACATCGATCTCGATGCCGTCGACGGGAGCGGCGAGACAGTGCTCGGCGCCTTCCAGGCTGTTGGCCGGCCAGGCGCCATAGCCGGTCGCCCCGGCCACAATCAGGGTCTTGGACTGGGTCATCGGCAGCGCTCCGCTCGTCACGGCCCGGGCGCCGCGGCCGAGGTCAGGTCGCCGGCGTTCACCCAGCCGGTGATCGTCTTGTCGGGGCCCGGATAGGCGATCTCGACCGCGCCGCCCTGGATGGCGAGCACGGCGACCGCATCGTCCCGCACCACATAGGGGGTGCGGCCGGGCTTGGCCTCGGCGGTCTTGCGGATCACCGCCTTGGCCGTGGCGATCAGCCGGGTTCCGATCCAGGTCGGCGCGGCCTTGTCCTGGACCGACTCCCAGGCCTGATCGACCATGCTGGCCTCGGTCATGGCGCAGCCGGGCTGGTCGTCCTTCAGCTTCAGGCTGACCCCGTCCGACGACAGACCGAGCTGGCCCGCGATCGGGGCCTGGCCGGGATACCAGGTGACCACCTGCGCCTTGCCGCCCTTCAGGGTCCCGGAAAGCTGGAAGGCGCAGCTGAACTGCGGCGCGGCGTCGGTGCCGTTGCCGACGCGGGTCTCGCTGAAGGCGCCGGTGACGGCATCACCTTGTACGACGATCAGCAGCGGGCCGTACTGGCCGGACAGGCTGGGCGCCGCCAAAGCCTGCATTGGCGCGAGCGCGGCGGCAAAGGCCAGGAGGGAAAGGATCCTCATCGTCATTGCCGGGCGAATTCGGCGTCGATCACCAGCTGGATCGGGGCGCTGAACATCGGGCTCATGCCGAATTCCTGCGGATTGAGCCTGCTCCTGGCCTCGATGCCAAGGCGCGGATGGCCCATGAAGCCCTTGCCGGCGCCGATCAGGTCGACCTCGAAACTCATCGGCCGGGTCTTGCCCAACAGGGTGAAGTCGCCGTCGACCCGGCCATGGCTGGCGTCGATCCGGTGGAAGGCGGTGGAGACGAAGGTGGCCTTCGGAAAGGCCGCCGTGTTGAGGAACTTGTCGCCGGAAAGCTCGCTGGCGAAGTTGGGCACCGGCGTGTCGATCGATGCCACGTCGACCGTGACCTTCAGGCTGGACCGGTCCGGATCGGCCGGATCCCAGTTCAAGACCCCGTCGACCTTGTCGAAGCGAAAGACACTGAGCCCGTAGCCGATGTGGGAGACCTTGGCGACGACGGCGGTGTGGGCCGGATCCAGCCCATAGGGCCCGGCGGGCGCCAGGTGATAGTCGTGCTCGCCGACGAAGACACCAGGCGGCAGCTGGGCCATGGCCGGCGCGGCCAGGCTGAGCGCCACGGCGGCGGCCGCAACGGCCAGGATGGATTTCGACATCTTTGAGCCTCCCTCTCGTCGGACAAGCATAGGACGATTTCGCGGCGCGCGATCCGACAGATGCTGACAGATCGCCGCTTTGGGGCGATGTTGCGGGCCACGACGCCTGAACAGGCGCACTTCAGGAGGAAACCCATGACCAAGGTTGAATTCAATCGCACGTCCAAGCCGCCGTTCAAGTCGCGCTACGGCAACTATATCGGCGGTGCCTGGCGCGAGCCGGTCAGCGGCAAGTATTTCGAGAACACCTCGCCGATCAATGGCCAGGTGATCTGCGAGATCGCGCGTTCGGAGGCCGCCGACGTTGAGCTGGCGCTGGACGCCGCCCATGCCGCCAAGGACGCCTGGGGCCGCACCAGCGCCGCCGATCGTTCCAACATGCTGAACAAGATCGCCCAGGTGATGGAGGACAACCTGCCGCTGTTGGCCACCGCCGAGACCTGGGACAACGGCAAGCCGATCCGCGAGACCATGGCCGCCGACATGCCGCTGGCGGTCGACCATTTCCGCTATTTCGCCGGCGCCATCCGCGCCCAGGAAGGCGGCATCTCGCAGATCGACGACGACACCGTCGCCTACCATTTCCACGAGCCGCTTGGCGTGGTCGGCCAGATCATCCCCTGGAACTTCCCGCTGCTGATGGCGGTCTGGAAACTCGCCCCGGCGATCGCCGCCGGCAACTGCGTGGTGATCAAGCCGGCCGAACAGACCCCGGCCTCGATCCTGCTGTTCGCCGAACTGATCGACGGCATCCTGCCCGCCGGCGTGCTGAACATCGTCAACGGCTTTGGCCTGGAGGCCGGCAAGCCGCTGGCCTCATCGCCGCGCATCGCCAAGATCGCCTTCACCGGCGAGACCACCACCGGCCGGCTGATCAGCCAGTACGCCAGCCAGAACCTGATCCCGGTGACCCTGGAGCTGGGCGGCAAGTCGCCGAACATTTTTTTCAAGGACGTCACGGCGGAAGACGACGACTTCTTCGACAAGGCCATTGAGGGCTTCGTCATGTTCGCGCTGAACCAGGGCGAGGTCTGCACCTGTCCCAGCCGCGCCCTGATCCACGAGGATATCTACGACAAGTTCATGGAGCGCGCCCTGAAGCGGGTCGAGGCCATCGTCCAGGGCGATCCGCTCGATCCCGCCACCATGATCGGCGCCCAGGCCTCCAGCGAACAGCTGGAGAAGATCCTCAGCTATTTCGATATCGGGCGGCAGGAGGGCGCGCAGGTGCTGATCGGCGGCGAGCGGGCCGACATGCCCGGCGACATGGCCGGCGGCTTCTACGTCAAGCCGACCGTCTTCAAAGGCGACAACAAGATGCGCATCTTCCAGGAGGAAATCTTCGGGCCCGTGGTGTCCGTGACCACCTTCAAGGACGACGAGGAGGCATTGAGCATCGCCAACGACACCCTCTACGGCCTCGGCGCCGGGGTCTGGAGCCGCGACATCAACCGCTGCTACCGCTTCGGCCGCGCCATCCAGGCCGGACGGGTGTGGACCAACTGCTACCACGCCTATCCGGCCCACGCGGCCTTCGGCGGCTACAAGCAGTCGGGGATCGGGCGGGAAAATCACCGCATGATGCTCGACCACTACCAGCAGACCAAGAACATGCTGGTCAGCTACAGCCCGAAGAAGCTCGGCTTCTTCTAAGCGCGATCGGCGTGGGCGGCGGCGTTGGCCGTCCACGTCCGGAGGCCCGATGACCGACACCACCACAGCCGCCCCCAGCCGCGTCGGCGCCACGCCGGCGGCGCTGGCCTTTATCGCCGAACTGACCGCCAAACACGGCCCGATCCTGTTCCACCAGTCCGGCGGCTGCTGCGACGGCTCTTCGCCCATGTGCTACCCACGGGGCGACTTCCTGATCGGCGACCGCGACGTCCAGTTGGGCGAGATCGGCGGCGCCCCGGTCTATATCGGCGCGGCGCAGTTCGAAGCCTGGCGCCGCACCCGCCTGATCATCGACGTGGTGCCGGGGCGGGGCGGCATGTTCTCGCTGGATAACGGCACGGAGCGGCGGTTTTTGACGCGCTCGCACGCGTTTACCGACGAGGAGTTGGCGGCACTGGCCTAAATTGGGGACACGTACGCGTTCCTCAGCGCCGCCCGTGCTCGCGGCAAACTCGTACGTGTCCCCAATTTACCCTTGGACCCCCAACGGCTAAGCTCAGGCTTCGCGCGGCGCGCTGATGCGGGGGGTGAACATGCGTCGGACTCTCATAGGACTGGCCCTGGCGCTCTTCGCGCTGCCGGCCTGGGCGCAGACCCGGGACGAGAATATGGCGCAATGCGTGGGCGGCGATCCCGACGCCGCAATCGCCGGATGCACGGCCCTGATCCAGTCGGGGCAGGAGACGACGACTCCCCTGGCGGTCGCCTATAACAATCGCGCCTGGAACCTGCATTTGAAGGGTCAGAACGCCGCCGCCTTGGCCGATGCGAGCACAGCCGTGACGCTGGCGCCGACCGCGAACCATCTGGAGACCCGGGCCGAGATCTACGAGAGGCTCGGCCGGCGCGACGCCGCCATCGCCGACTATCAGGCGTCGCTGATCGTTGATCCTGACCATCAAACATCCAAGGACGGATTGGCGCGCCTTGGCGTCACGCCCTAGGACGGGCTGAAATCGCGCTTTCGCCGTGGCGTCCCCGATTTTCGAGGGGGCCGCGGCCATGGCGGGCGGCGAGGCGGGTCAACGATTCCGGTGGGGGGCGGGGGGGTATTAAATGAGTACGCCGGACACCGAAGGCGGCGATCTGAAGTATCGCGCCTTCATCAGCTACAGCCGCATCGACCGCGTGGCCGCCAGGGACCTCCAGGCCAGGCTGGAACGCTATGTGCTGCCCCAGGCCCTGCGGCTGATCAAGCCCGGCCTGAAGCACGATCCGCGGCCGCTGAAGCCCGTCTTCCGCGACGAGGACGAACTGGTGCCCGGCCAGGACCTGCCCAGGCGCATCCGCCTGGGCCTGGAAGGCTCGGAATACCTGCTGGTGCTGTGCAGCCCGGCCGCGGCCGCCAGCGAGTGGGTGGAGAAGGAGATCCTCGACTTCTGCGCGCTTGGGAAGGGCGAGAACATTCTGGCTATCGTCGTGGGCGGCGTTCCGCATGCCGCGGCGCGTGGTCAGCCGCCCGAGCTTGAATGCCTGCCCGACGCCCTGCGCTTCGAGCTCGAGACGGACGGCGAGGGCGGCATGCGGGTCACCGGGCGCGCGGCCGAGCCGTTGTGGGTCGATTGGCGAGACGGCGAGCGCACGGACCGAACCATGTTCCTGCGCGTGGTCGCGGGCCTGCTTTCGCTGAAGTCGTTCGACGAGCTGATCCGCCGCGACGCTCAGGCGCAACGTCGCCGCAGGGCCGTGACCATCGCCGCCGCGGCCAGCGTCGCCATCGTCGTCGTTGCTTCGATCATCGGGTACGCGGCTCAGGCGCGCCATGCCCGGATGCAGGAGTCCCGCACCCTGGCCGATCTGGCCCACACAGCGGCGCAGGCGAAGGACTATCGCGCCGCGGCGCGATACGCGATCGCGGGCGTGAGGCGCGGTGAGACGCCGTTCATCGGCTTCGATCCGGCCGATGCCGAGGCCGAACTCGCCAACGCGATCGCGTCGGCCATGATCGTCGAGCGCACGATCGAAACGCACTCGCCGATCGCGGAGCTCAGCTACGCGCCGGATTCGAAGCGGGTTCTCGCCGCCGGCGGCCGTTCGGCGCGGTTCTGGGATACCCTTGCCGGGACGCCCGTCGGCGGGGTGATGACGGCGTCGTCGGCGATCACCCAGGTGGCGCTTTCTCCCGACGGCGGGCTGTTCGCGCTCGCCAGCGACAATGGCGCGGTCCAGGTCTGGGATGCGCGCGCCCAGACGCCAGTTGGCCCAAGCTTGCGCTGCACCGGCAAGACAGGGTCCCTGAGCTTCTCGGCGGATGGGGCCCGCCTCTACGCGGGCGGCGGCAACACCATCTGCCAGTGGTCGAGCCGCACGGGCGCGCCCGTCCGTCCCGCGCTGACCTTCGGCGGCCACACGCAAGTGCTTGGCCTGCTTCCGGGAGGCGATAGCGCCGTGATCGTCAATGACGTCGCCGTGGCCAAGGATGCGGACCTGATCCTGGCGTCGAGCGACACTGGCGATCAGATCGCCAGGACCGCGACCACCAGCCTCGGCTTTTGGGGACCGGCGACGGCGTCCCGGGACGGGCGGAAGATCGTAACGTCCTGGTCGACCGCCGATCAGCCCGCCGAGGCGGTGGTCTGGGATCGCGCCGCGCCCAGGTCTTCGGACCTGGCCACCGAAAACTTCGCCGATCTCGGCCAACCCGTCTTTACCGCGGATGGTTCACTTATTGCCGGGATTCCAACCAACTACGACAATAAGCTCTGGCTGCAATTCTGGACCCTGGACGGCAAATGGGCCGACATTGAAGCACCGCCGCTCAGCGGCGGTGCGGCGCTCGATTTCTCGCCGGATGGTCGGCGCCTGGCGGTGGCGCCGGCCGCCGGCGCGGTGCAGATCTGGCGACCGTTTCGCTCTAGATGGGCCGACGCCGAGCCGCTGATACCGCGCCCCGGCGACATCGCCGACGCGGTCGTTGGCGGGAGCAGCGGCCCCTTGTACGGCGCGATCTTTACGCCCGACGGGCGCGAGGGCGTGGTGGTGAGAGACGGGGTATTGAAGATCCTGGGGCCGGGACCGGGCCGGGCTGTCATCCGCCAGTTCAAGACCGACAAGCTGTACGAGGCTCTTCCGAACTTCGAGGTTTGCCTGGCGCTATCGCAGGACGGAAAACGGGTCGCCAACTGCGAATACGTCAACCTCCCCAGCTGCAGCCGCTGCGTGGACGTCGTCGTGCGCGAGGTCTCGAGCGGCGACATCCTGCTGAGAAAGCGCTTCAGCGCGGAAGTCGACAACGTCGCGTTTGGATCAGCGGGAAGAGCCGTGGTGGTCGTGTGGGAGGCGGGTCAGATCAACTACATGGAGCACACGTCGACGATCGACGTGATCGACCTGAAGGGCGCGACGATCGGCCATATCCCGCCAGTCGCCAATGCGATATTCGCCCGGCTCTCCCCCGATGGCCGTCACGTCGCGACCAAGGTCGACAACGCCATTCAGATCTGGGACCTGAAAACCGGCCGCGCCTTCGGACCCTTGCTGGCCTACCCGGACGAGCCTTGGGACTTCGGATTCGAAGGCGACGATCGTCTGAGCGTGACGGTGACGGCGGCCGGCGATTCCGTCGTCCGCCGGGCCTGGCGACTCGACCCCGCCATCGAGCTGCGTGGCGCGGCGCTCGTCCGGCGCGCTTGCGACGTGGTTCTGCCGGGCGCCATGTCGCGCCGCACCCCGGTGGAGCTGAAGTCGGCGCCGATGCTGGATCGCGTCCATGAGCTGGACGCGTGCGCCTAGTGTGCTGGATTTGAAGTTCGCCCGCTTATTGGGTCGACCTCGGTGCTGGCGAATTTCTGGATCGCCACACTAGCCTTGGAGGCGCGCCGGGATCAGCACCTGCATGGTTTCGTAGCCTTTCACGAAGGTGGAGTTGGTGCGGCGGGGTTCTTCCAGAACCTGGATGTCGGGGAAACGCTGCAGGATCTCCTGCCACAGGATGGTCAGTTGCAGCTCGGCGACGCGGTTGCCGACGCAGCGGTGGATGCCGAAGCCGAAGGACAGGTGCTGGCGGGCGCGGTCGCGGTCGATGATGTAGGCGTTGGGATTGTCGATCACCGTCTCGTCGCGGTTGCCCGAGACGTACCACATGACCACCTTGTCGCCCTTTTTGATCGACTTGCCCTGGAACTCGATGTCGGACAGCGCCGTGCGCCGCATATGCGCCAGCGGCGTCTGCCAGCGGATGGTCTCCGAGACCATGGAGGGCAGGAGGTCCGGATTGCCGTGCAGCTTGGCCAACTGGTCGGGAAACTGGTTCATGGCATAGACGCTGCCGGTCATGGTGTTGCGCGTGGTGTCGTTGCCGCCGACGATCAGCAGCACGACATTGCCGTGGTATTCGCGCCGGCTCATCTCGCGGGTGGCGTCGCCATGGGCCAGCATGGAGATCAGGTCGCCGGCTGGCGGGGCATTGACGCGCTCGGCCCAGAGCCGCTCGAAGGTGTCGCGGAAATTGACCATCTCGGCCATGCGGTCTTCCGGCGTCTCGATGCCGTGCAGGTGACCGGCGCCGGTGAAGATGTCCGACCATTTGGTCAGACTTCTGCGCTCCTCGAACGGGAAGTCGAACAGGGTGGCCAGCATCTGGGTGGTCAGCTCGATCGACACCCGGTCGACCCAGTCGAAGGCCTCGCCGATGGGCAGGCCATCCAGCACCTTGGCCGTCCGTTCACGGATCATCGGTTCCATGGTGTGCAGGTTGTGCGGCGAGACCACCGGGCTGACGGTCTTGCGCTGCACATCGTGCTTGGGCGGGTCCATGGAGATGAACATGGACGGACCCTCGGCATTGGGCATGCCGGCGATGCCGATGCCGCCGACCGAGGCGTCGGAGGAGAAGACCTGGTGGTTGGTGTCCACCGCCATGATGTCGTTGTACTTGGTGATCGACCAATAGGGCCCGTGCAGGCTCTCGGCGCAGAAGTGGACCGGGTCCTCCTTCCGCAGGCGCTCGAAATAGGGCCAGTGGGTGTCGCGCTGGAACAGGCCCGAACGCGCCCACGTCGATCTCTTCGATCGGCAGGGAATAGGCCTTGGCGCGGGCCTCGGCCTTCAGGTCGGCGGGCGATCCGGCGCTCATGGTTTCGTTTCCTCCGGCGCACTGAGTCACTGTGCGTCTTTGCGCCCAGCCTATCACAGCGTCTGGCCCGGCCGGCTAGTCCAAGTGAACGTCGATCCCCAAGGCGCTGAGCAGGGCATATTGCTGGTCCAGCGTGATCTTCAGGCCCGCCCGGCTGGCCAGGGCGCCCAGGTCAAGGCCGCTGACCTCGGCGCCGCGCAGGTCGGCGCCGGCCAGCCTGGCGTCTGTCCAGATGGCCCCGAACAGGTCGGCACCCTGCAGGTCGGCGCCTTCGAGATCGGCCCCCGACAGATCGGCCTCGCGGAACAGCGAGCCGCCGAGGTCGCAGCCCGGCAGCCTCGCCGCGGCCAGCTCCGCCAGATGGAAGTTGCAACGGCGGAAAGTTGCGCTCGTGCGAACCACCTGGCGGCCGAATGTCTTGGAGAAGTCGGCGCGATGGAAGCGCGCGCCGCGCAGATTGCAGTCCTCCATGGCGACGTCATAGAGATCGGACCGATCGAACTGGGCGAAGCTCAGGTCGCAGCGGGCGAACCGGGCCTGCTCCAGCTGGCTGAAGGCGACCACCAGGCCGGTGTGGGTCGCGGCGTCGGCGAACACACAGTCCTCGAACACCGCTTCGCGCAGATCGACATGGGCCAGGCGGCAGCGGACGATGCGACAGCGCTGAAACCGCGCCTCGCGCAGGATCGTGTTGCTGAGCTGGGCGTCCTCGATGACGCAGTCGACGAAGATCGCCTCCGCCAGATCGGCGTCGGTCCAGTCGAAGTCGGTGACGGTGACGCCGGTGAGCGTCGCGCCGGCGGTCGGTTGGGTCACGGGGCATCCGGTTGGCTTGGTGGGTATGTGCCACATTGGCATGACCTGGCCGAAACTTGGACAGGGGGAGGCGCCAGTGATGGCGTTCGATCGGCCGCGCGCGCACGATCCGTTCACTTCGCGCTCATATCCCGCTGATATTGCGCCCCTATTCGGGCGTCGCGCGATCTTGGGCTTGGCGCGCGAGACTGGCACGTGACGTGAAGCGGCTTTTAGCGTCGTAGGCGAGTGGGCAGGTTCTGATGAGCGACTATTCGGCGGCCCTGGTCGTCTCCGGCCGGCGGCAATCCGCCAAGCCCGGTGACCGCAAGGCCGTCTTCGGCCGGCTGGCCATCGTGCTTGGCCTTGTCGCCTATGTCGCCGCTTTGATCGCGGCCTGGTGGGCGCTGGAAAATTTCCTGCCCGATCAGCTGCACGTCACGCTGTTGGGCCACGGATTGACGCTCCGGGAGGTGCACCGCCGCATCGTCAGCGACGGCTTGATCTTCCTTTTGCTGCCGACGGTGCTCATGCTCGAATGGCTGGTGGTCGGCTGGGCCGGCAGTTCGGCGCGCCAGCTGCTGTTCGCCCGCAAGGCGTCCAACAAGACCGACCTGGCCATCTTCCTGATGGGGCAGGGGCATCTGACCGACCTGGCCGGCCCGATACTGACCCTGGGCGCCTCGATGCTGACCGGGGCCTGGATCCACGATCGTTTGAGCACAGCACTCGGCTTTCCGCTGACGCTGGTTCCGGCCTCGATGCCGATGCCGCTGCAGATCGCCGCCTATTTCGCGGTCTATTCCTTCTTCGACTACTGGACGCACCGGCTGGACCACACGCGCTATTTCTGGCCGCTGCACCGCTATCACCACGCCGCCGACGACTTCTGCGTGGTGACCGCGACCCGCCAGCATCCAGCCGCCTTCACCGGCATCTTTTTCCTCAACATCCCGATGGCCATTCTGGGCGCCTCGCCGGCGGCGATGATCTACGTCAACGTGCTGGTCATCACCCTGGGCTTCGTCATCCACTCGCGGATCGACAGCAACTTCGGCTGGATCGGACGCTGGATCATCCAGTCGCCGAACCATCACCGCCTGCACCATGTGCTGGACATTTCCGAGCAGCCGACCGGTCATTTCGCCATGGCGCCGGTCTGGGACCACCTGTTCGGCACCTGGCGCGGCGAGGCGGATCAGACCCTGGTCATCGGCGTCGACACCGCCTACCGGCAGGGGTTCTGGATCGTCCCCGACCTCGCCCGCGACTATTGGCACTTCTGGAAAGGCTGGTTCCAGCGCGCCGCCTGAACCGGTCGCCGCATTGACGCCACACGGGGCCTCGCCCATGCAAGGTCGCGACGGAGTCTCCTCGGGTGGGATCGATGCGCGTCCTGGGCTTCATGACCGGCACTTCGCTCGACGCGGTCGACATGGCCGTGATCGAGACCGACGGCGAGGCCCTGCTGGGCCTGGGGCCGGCCGGCGAAAAGAAGCTGGATCCCGGCGTTCGAGCCCTGATCGAAGAGGCCACTGCGGCCGCCCTTGACTGGCCGGCGGGCGCAGCCGAGCCGGAGATATTCGCCGTCGCCGCCGCCGCCATCGCCGCCGAGCATGTGGCCGCCGGCGAGGCCTTCATGATTCGCCACCGGCTCCTGCCCGAAGACCTCGATCTGATCGGCGTGCACGGCCAGACCGTCCTGCACGAGCCGCCGGTCCCTGGCCGCACCGTGGGCCGCACCGTGCAGCTGATCGACGCCGGGGCGGTCGCGCGTGGACTGGGCGTGGCGACGGCCTACGACTTCCGCGCCGACGACCTGGCGGCGGGCGGGCAGGGGGCGCCGCTGGCGGCGGTCTATCACGCGGCCCTGGCGCGCTATTCGCAGCTGTCGTCGCCGACGGCGGTGGTCAATCTCGGCGGGGTCGGCAATGTGACCCTGATCGGCGCGCGCGGCGAGATCGAGGCCTTCGACACCGGCCCGGCCAACGGCATGATCGATCTGCTGGTCCAGGCGCGCACCGACCTGCGCTTCGATGCCGAGGGCGCGCTGGCGCGGGCCGGGCGGGTGGATGAGGCCATCCTGGCCGCCTATCTCGCCCACCCCTATTTCAGCCGTACCGGTGCGAAGTCGCTCGACCGCTTCGACTTTTCGCTGGATCCGGTCGCTGACCTCACGCTGGAGGACGCCGCCGCGACACTCACCGCCTTCGCCGCCGAGGCGGCCGCGCGTGGGGTGAAGACCGCCTCGGAAATTCCCCTGCGCCTGGTGATCACCGGCGGTGGACGGCGCAACCCCGCCCTGATGGACGCCATCCGCGAGCGGCTGTCCCTGCCGGTGCTCACCGCCGAGGAGGTCCACTGGCGCGGCGACTCCATTGAGGCCGAAGCCTTCGCCTATCTCGCCGCCCGCTGCCTGATGGGCCTGTCGATCTCGTTCCCGGCCACCACGGGCGTCCCGGAGCCCATGACCGGTGGCCGGATCGCGCAGATTTAGGGCGGTGCTGCGGCAACCCCACCCCCGCGAGGGATGAGCGGATTTAATAGCCGCGTTTATGCCACCTGCCGCTGCGGCGTCACGGTCCCTGTTGGCCGCGCGCCGCCGGGCCTCGACGCGTCGGACAGCCGTTTCACCGCTTCGTCGGGCAGTTTCAGCTCGAAGGCGGGCAGGTAGTCCTGCAGCTGTTCCAGGGTGCGCGGGCCGGCGATGACGCAGGTGACGCCGCGCCGCGTCAGGCACCAGGCGGTGGCGACGGCGCTGGGCGTGGCGCCAACCTCGGCGGCGACCTGCTCGACCGCCTCGACGATCTCGAAATTGCGGTCGGTCAGCACCATGGCGGCCATGCCCGGACGGCCGCGGCGGCCATAGCGGGTGTCGGCGGCGGGCGCCTGGCCACGCTGGTATTTGCCGGAGAGGATGCCGCCGCCGAGTGGGCTGTAGATAAGCGTGCCCAGGCCGTGGCGCTCCGCCGTCGGCAGCACGTCGGTCTCGATGTCGCGGGCGATCAGCGAGTAGCGCGGCTGCAGGCTGGTCAGCGGCACGCCGTTGTTCTTCTCGGCCGCCCACTGCGCCTCGACCATCTGGCTGCCGGTGAAGTTGGAGCAGCCGATATAGCGCACCTTACCGGCGCGCACGAAGCCGGCCAGGGTGTCCATGGACTCCTCGATCGGCGTGTCGGCGTCGTAATGGTGCATCTGGTAGAGGTCGATATAGTCGGTTCCCAGCCGCTTCAGGCTGGCGTCCAGCGCCCGGGTCAGGTGCAGGCGCGACAGGCCGGAATCGTTGGGGCCGGGGCCTTGGGCGCCGCGCGCCTTGGTGGCGATCACCACCTTGTCGCGCTTGCCGGCCACGGCGCGGCCGACGACGCCTTCGGACTCACCGCCGGTATAGACATTGGCGGTGTCGATGAAGTTGTTCCCGGCGTCGAGGAAGGCGTCGATGATCCGCCGGCCTTCGGCCTCGCTGGCGGGCGCGGTCTCCGAGGTTCCGAAATTCATCGCGCCCAGACAGGCGCGGCTGACCTTGAGGCCCGAACGGCCAAGCGTGACGTAGTCCATGGGTGCGTTTCCTCCGCGGTTGTGGCCCCCGCGCGAGGGTATTTTCGCATGCGGCGATGAATGGGGCCAACCCTAAAGCGTCCTTCTCCCCTTGCGGGAGAAGGTGTCAGCGAAGCTGACGGATGAGCAACCATGTTCAGGTTGCGAGCTGTTTGACCCATGGCTTTCCTCT
>CALAEG010000131.1 GCA_937890965.1 uncultured Caulobacteraceae bacterium
GGGTGACCGAGGCCGAATGCACGGGAGACGTCTATGAATACCCGAATATTGCTGGGTCTGACCCTTAGCGTGGCTATCGGCGTCGCCGCCAAGGCCGCGCCGGCTTCCCAGGCCGCGCCGGCGCAAATGTCGGAGTCGGGTGTGATCAGCGTCGCCGTGCCCATCTCCGACCTGAACCTGTCGACGCCCGATGGCGCCAAGGCCGTGTTGGGTCGACTCCGCCACGCGGCGACCGTCGCCTGCGGCGGTCCGCCGGAGACGCGGCTCGATCTGGCCAGCGTGCAGGCCTTCAACGCCTGTATCCACGCCAGCCTGGACGCCGCCGTCGACCAGGTGCGCGCGCCGCTGGTCGACGCCCTCTATCGCGGCCACGACGAGGCGATGGCCAGCGCCGGGGGTCCGGGTTGACCCGCGACCAGTCCCTGGAAGCCCTGCTGGCCACGGCGCGGGCGGAATTCCTGCGTTATGGCTTCGACGGAACCGACGTCAACCGGATCGCGCGGCGATCCGGGATGGCGCCGAGCAGCTTCTATCGCTGGTTCAAGGACAAGACCGACGTCTTCGTCGCCGTCTATCGGCGCTGGGAGGACGAGGAGCAGCAGGCGATGCGGCGGCTGATGGCCAGGAGCGGCTCGCTCGCCGCCCTGGTCGAGGCCTGCGTCGACCACCACCGCGCCCACACCCTCTTTCGCCGCAGCCTGCGCCGGCTGGGCCACGAGGACGTCCGGGTTCGCCAGGCGCTGGCCTTAAGCCGGCTCGAGCGGCTGGCAAGCTTGAAGCTATGGTTGGGCCAACCCCACGCCAGCGATGCCGACTTGGCGGTCGACCTTTTGCTGTTCGAGGGGCTGGCGATCATGCTCGCCGAGGCCGACCTTGGCGAGTTGGGCCTGGACGACAAGCCGGCGCGCCTTCAGCTAAGCGTCATTCTCGCGCGCTGGCGCACCCGGCCCGTGCGCGCGGCCAACGACCTGGTCGCCGAATCGCGCCGCGCCGGTCCGGCCTGAAGCGACATAGGGGTCCGAAAACAGCGCGCGGGTCCCGGCCGATCCCATAGGATCAATGAATTCGCAACGCGGTGAATTCGATGCCAGCGCATGCCCTGAACCGTGAACTGATCCCGACGCCCATCGGCGTGATCGTACTGCTGACCGACGCGCGCGGCCGTATCCGCGCCCTGGACTGGGACGATTACGAGGCGCGAATGCAACGCTTGCTGCGCCTGCATTATGGCCGCGATGGCGTGACGCTGAGCGACGCCGGCGGTCCGTCGTCAGCGCGGCGGGCGCTGGAAGCCTATTTCGCCGGCGATCTCGCCGCCCTGGACGGCCTTGAGGTCGAGACGGCCGGCACGCCGTTCCAGCGCGCGGTCTGGGCGGCCTTACGGCGTATTCCGGCCGGGCGAACCCTGAGCTATGGCGCGCTGGCGACCGAGATCGGCAAGCCCAAGGCGGTCCGCGCCGTCGGCCTCGCCAATGGCGCCAACCCGATCGGCGTCGTGGTGCCCTGCCACCGCGTCATCGGCGCCAACGGCGCCTTGACCGGCTATGGCGGCGGCCTGCCGCGCAAACGCTGGCTGCTCGAGCACGAAGGCGCCAGACTGCCCGTGGCCTGAAAGGAGCCCGCCGATGCTTGAGCTGCGCCCCAACTGCGAATGCTGCGACACCGACCTGCCGCCGGAGAGCGATCAGGCGATGATCTGCTCGTTCGAATGCACCTTCTGCCGCGCCTGCGCCGACGGCGCGCTTGCCGGCCGCTGCCCCAACTGCGGCGGCAATTTCAGCCCCCGCCCGATCCGGCCGGCGGCCCTGCTGGCCAAGGCGCCGCAATCGACCAAGCGCGTGCTCAAGGCGGAGGGTTGCGCGGCCGCCTAATCCACGACGCGGTTGGCCCTTCAAGACCTCTCCCAGAGGGAGAGGTTCAGGGCGCCTCGTCCACGACGCGGTTGGTCAGTTGGCCGACGTTTTCGATCTCCACGACGATCTCATCGCCCGACTTCATCCAGAGCGGCGGATCGCGGCGGGCGCCGACGCCGCCGGGGGTGCCGGTGACGATCACGTCGCCGGGGCGAAGCTCGGTCCAGAGCGAGCAATAGGCGATCAGCTTCGGCACATTGAAGATCATCTGATCCAGCCGCGCGTCCTGCACCACCTGGCCGTTCAGTCGGGTCTGGATGCGCTGTGGCCCCAAGGGCCCGACCTCGTCCGGCGTCACCAGGAAGGGGCCGAACGGCCCCGTCGCCGGAAAGTTCTTGCCCGGGGTGAACTGCGAGGTGTGCGATTGGAAATCGCGCACCGAGACATCGTTGTAGCAGGCATAGCCGGCCACGTGATCGAGGCTGCGATCCTCTGGGATGGCGCGGCCGGGCTTGCCGATGATCACCGCCAGCTCGCCCTCGAAATCGAAGGTCACGGAGACCTTGGGCCGCACGACCGGCTGTTCATGGCCGACCTGGGTGTTGAAGAAGCGCGTGAACACCGTCGGGTGCGCCACCACCGGCCGGCCGGTCTCGGCGCGGTGTTCCTCGTAATTGATGCCGATGCAGATGATCTTGTCCGGATCGGGAATGACCGGCGCAAACGCGATGGCGCCCCACGCATGGTCCGCCGCCTCGCCCGCCACGGCCTGCGCCCGCGACAGCCCATCGGCGGCGATCAAGGCCTTCAGCGAGGCCGCGCCCAGGCGCGACTTCAGATCGATGACCCCGTCGATGGCGGCGAGGCCGAAACTGGCCTCGCCGCCTGTGCTGTAGCTTAAGAACTTCATCGCGGCCTCTAGACCAGAGCCGAGGGCTCGAGGTTCATTTCCTTGAGGAAGGGCGCGGCGTGGTCGATGCGGCCGGTCATCGTCTTCGGATCGCCCGAGGCGAGGCGATAGACGGCTTCGGCGATGTATTCGATCGGCTGCACGCGGTCCTTGGTCTGCTCGTTGATCAGGCCGTGCACGGCTACGCCCGGGGTCGCCACCAGGCCCGGCGAGACGACGTTGACGGCGATGTTGTCACCGTACACCTCCGAGGCGAGGCCGGTGGTGAACCGCTCCAGCGCCGCCTTGCACATGCCATAGACCGTGCCGCCGCGGCCGGGGCCATAGGGCTGTTTCGGATGGAAGGCCGCCCCCGAGGAGATGTTGACGATCCAGCCCTGACGGCGCTCGCGCATCGATGGCAGCACCAACTGCGACAGATGGAAGGGCGCATAGACCTGCACCTCCATCATCAGCTTGAAGCGCTTTTCCGGGAAATCCTCGACCGGGATGAAATAGGTGATGGCGGCATTGTTGACCAGAATATCGACCGGCCCATAGGCCGCGACGGTTTCCTCGATCAATCGTTCGCGCTCGGAGCCCTGCGCCAGGTCCGCCTTGATGAAGCGGGCTTCGCCGCCGGCCTTTTTGATGCGCGCGACCGTCTCGGTCAGGGTGCCGGGCAGGCGGCTCTCGCCATCCTCGGCGGTGCGGGCCGAGGCGACAACGCGCGCGCCCTCCATGGCCAGGCGGGCGGCGACGGCCTCGCCGATGCCGCGACTGGCGCCGGTGACGATGGCGGTGCGGCCCTTCAATGGGCCATTCGGATTGATCTTGGCTTCGCTCATGGAAATCTCCTCCTCTTGAAATCTTGATTGCGCAAACCCTTCCCGCCAAACGGCGAGCGGCGCAAGACTTCACGAAATTGACGGGTGAGGAGCGCGGCGCCAAGGTGATCGCCGATCACCAAATCCCGCAGTCGACAGCGGTCAGGAACGGCGGAAACCATGCTCAGCGAAACCACCAAACCCCAGTCGGACGCACAGATCGACGAGGCGCTGGCCGATGCGCATCTGCCGTCGCTGATGATGTCGCTGGTGCATCTGACCGGTGACGCCAGCCTGCTCTCCGACGACATGAAGCCAGCCTACGACTTCTTTGCCGATGGCCGTCTGGGCGGGCTGACGCCCGATAAGCAGGATCGCGTCCGCGGCCTGGCCAGGGCGGCGATCAAGGCCTACCGCGCCGGCGACGGAAAACTGCCGCCGCCGCCCGCGCCCAAGACCGTGCGCCGGATGATGGACTTCATCGTCGGCGGCGAGGTGCCCGAACGCTACATGGGCATGATGATGGAGGAGCTGGCGGTCGACGGCGTCGACCAGAAGCGTCCCCACTGGGAAAGCCCGACCCTGAAATCGGCCGCGGCCAAGCTGAAGGTGCTGATCATCGGCGCCGGCATGTCGGGCCTGCTCTCGGCCATCCGCCTGCAGCAGGCGGGCGTCGGATTTGAGGTGATCGAGAAGAACGCCGATGTCGGCGGCACCTGGCTGGAAAACACCTATCCTGGCTGCCGGGTCGACAATCCCAGCCACCTCTATTCCTATTCGTTCGAGCCGAACCACGAATGGCCGATGCACTTTTCGACCCAACCGGTCTTGCGTGACTATTTCAAGGGCTGCGCGGACAAGCACAATCTGCGCCCGCACATCCGCTTCAACACCCAGGTGGTCGAGGCCCGGTTCGACGAGGCGGCCAAGCTCTGGCGGGTTAAGATCCGCAAATCCGACGGAACCGAGGAGACCCTGGTGGCCAATGCGGTGATCAGCGCCGTCGGCCAGCTCAACCAGCCCCGCCTGCCCGACATCCCCGGCCGCGACAGCTTCGCCGGCGAGGCATTCCACTCAGCGCGCTGGCGTCATGACGTGGATCTGAAGGGCAAGCGCGTCGCCTGTATCGGCACCGGCGCCAGCGCCTTCCAGTTCGTGCCAGCCATCGCGCCGGACGTCGAAAAACTCACCGTCTTCCAGCGCACGCCGCCCTGGCTGGGGCCGACGCCCGACTACCATTTCAAGGTCACCAGCGGCGAACGTTGGCTGCTGGAGCACGTCCCCTATTACGAGAAATGGTACCGGTTCTGGCTGTTCTGGATGCTGACCGACGGCCTCTATGAAGGCGTCAAGGCCGACCCGAACTATAAGGGCCCCGACAACGCCGTCAGCGACTTCAACGCCGGCATGCGCGCCATGCTGATCGAGGCGATCCGGCCGCAGACCGAAGGCGCGCCGGGCCTGCTCGAAAAGATCATCCCCAACTATCCGATCGGCGGCAAACGCTCGGTGCGCGACAACGGCGTCTGGATCGCGGCGCTGCGCAGGCCGAACGTCGAACTAGTCACCGAGCCGATCAAGGAGATCACGGAGAAGGGCATCGTCACCGCAGACGGCGTCCTGCACGAGGTCGACGTCATCATCTATGGCACCGGCTTCACCGCCTCCGACTTTCTCAAGACCCTGAAGGTCTATGGCAAGGGCGGGACCGAACTGCACGAGCAATGGGACGGCGACGCGCGCGCCTATCTGGGCATGACTATCCCCAACTTCCCGAACCTGTTCGTGATCTACGGGCCCAACACCAACATCGTGGTCAACGGCTCGATCATCTTCTTCTCCGAATGCAGCGTCCGCTACATCGTCGGCGCGCTGCAGATGCTGGCCGAGACCGGGGCCAAGACCATGGAGGCGAAGAAGGACGTCCACGACGCCTTCAACGTCAAGGTCGACGAGGCCAACCGCTGGATGGCCTGGGGCGCGCCGCAGGTGACCAGCTGGTACAAGAACGCCAAGGGCCGCGTCAGCCAGAACTGGCCCTTCCCCTTGGTCGACTACTGGACCGCGACCCTCAAACCCAACCCGGACGATTTCGTGTTGAGCTAAACCCCGACCCCCTCGAACATGGCCTTGGCGGTGGCGTAGTCGGCCTTGCCGTTGGGGGCGCGGGGGGCCGTGGGCACGAAGGCGATGCGGCGGGGCGCCTTGAAGGGCGAGAGGTGGGCGCGGACATGGGCGACCAGCTCGGCCTCGTCCGCCGCCTCGCCATCGACCAGGCCGACCACCGCGCTGACCACTTGGCCGAACCGCTCGTCGGGCATGCCGAAGACCAGGGCGTCCAGCACCGCCGGGTGGGTCTTCAGCGCCTCCTCGACCTCTTCGGGATAGATTTTCTCGCCGCCGGAATTGATGCAGTGGCTGCCGCGGCCGAGCAGCCGGATCGTGCCGTCCGCCTCGACGGTGGCGTGGTCGCCGCTGATCAGCCGCCGCTTGCCGTCGATCACCACCCAGGTGCGCGCCGACTTCTCCGGGTCCTTGTAGTAGCCCAGCGGCAGGTCGCCGGTCTTGGCCACCAGCCCCACCTCGCCTGAACCGGGGACCACCGGCGTGAAGTCTTCGCCGCGGACCACGATGGTGTCGGGTCCATCGAAGCGCGCCTCGGTCGGCGGCAGGTCGCGGCTGGTGATCGAGAGGCCGATGCCGGCGCCCTCGGAAGCGCCGAAACTGTCGACCAGCATGGCCTCGGGCATGAACTCCAACAGGCCGGTCTTCACCTCCGGGCTCCACATCATGCCGCTGGAGACCATGGTGCGCAGGCAGGTCACGTCGTACCGCGCGGGGTCGGCGCGCAGCGCGTCCAGGATCGGCCGCGCAAAGGCGTCGCCGACGATGACGAAGCCGGCGCAGCGCAACCGGGTGACCGCATCCATCGCCGCCGCCGGATCGAACGACCGGTGGCGGGTGATCACCACGGGCGCGGCCTTGGACATGGCCGAGATGCTGGTGAACAGGCCCGTGCCGTGCATCAGCGGCGTCGCCACATAGAGCGGCTCGCGGCCAACGCCGGAGCGGATCTGGGCCTGCAGCGCCTCGATCGTCGTCGGGGCCTCCGTGCCGAAAGAGGGCGCGCGGAAGCCGGCCAGCACCGGCCACCAGGTCGCGCTCGGCCACATCACCCCCTTGGGCAGGCCGGTGGTGCCGCCGGTGTACATGAGGAACATGTCGTCGCCGGAGCGCTCGATCCCCAGCGGCGCGCCATCGCCGGCGGCCAGGTCGTCGAAGCTGTCATAACCGGCGACGCGTCCGCCGACCGAGGCCCAGACCTTCACCTTCGGCAGCTTGGGGCGGATGGCCGCGACATTGCCCGCGAACTCGGCGTCGAAAAAAACCGCCTCGGCGTCGGAATTGTCGATCAGATATTCGAGTTCGTCGGTGCCGTAGCGATAGTTGACGTTCACCGGCGCCAGCCTGGCCTTGAACCCCGCCACGAAGCCGATGAGATATTCCGGGCTGTTGCGCATGTACTGGGCGAGCTTGGCGTCGGGTTCGAGCCCGGCGGCCCGCAAAGCCCGGGCGACGGCGTTGGAAGCGCGGTCGAACTCGCCCCAGCTGACGATCTGGTCGTCGCAATAGATGGCCCGGTCATCGGGCTGGACGGCTGCCGCTGTCGCATCGAAGACGTCGCCAAAGCTGATGCTCATCGTTTTCCACCCCGGTTTTATCGTTGTCGCGTGCGGAGCCTCGCGCGAGACGGCGCGCAGATCAACACGCGGCTTCGCTTCTCAAGGCTTGGCCGCACCGGCGTCGGGGACCGGGCGGGGCTTTGCCGGCGGCTCGCGCGACAGGCGCTGCAGGATCAGCCAGCCCACCACGAACAGCACCAGCAGGACGGCCGGAACCACGCCAGGCGGCACGTGGCCGCCGATGGTCAGCAGCAGGAAGAGCGGCGCCGAGAGCAAAACGCCCAGGAACGTCACCCAGCGTTCGCGCCGTCCAACCTCCGCCGAGACCAGGCGGCCGATCAGGGCGGCATAGCCCCAGAAACAGGCCATCGCGGCGCCGATGGCGATCACCAGGCCGGCATAGAGGCCCAGACCGGGCGACATCGCCTGGCCGGACGAGGCCAGCCGGGTGCCCGCCGGCAGCAGCGACACCAGACCCAGGACGAGCAGATTGAGGACGGCGGCGATAGCGTCGACGCGCAGGATCACGGCCATGGACCGCCGGTGCAGCAGCCAATAGGCGCTGATGACCAGGAAGCTCAACGCATAGGCCGACAGCACCGGCTTGAGGGCGACCCAAAGGCTGGCCAGATGGGCCTCCGAGCCGGCCGGCACGCGGACATCCAGCGCCAGAAGCGTCATGGCGATGGCGAAGACGCCGTCGGACAGCATGATCAGTCGATCGAAATTGTGCCGCGCGCGTCGGACCGCCAGCGGCTCGGTGGCAGCGAGAGATTCAGGCTCGCCGGTCATTCTCGCCCGCCCAGCCGGACCCAGGCGAAGGAAAAGGGCGCGAGTTCGATGCCGGTCTCCGCCACCACCGCGCCGCCGATCAGGGCGAAGGCTTCCGAATTGGCCATTTCAGGATGGTGCAGCTGGCCGGGCTGGCCCGCCAGTTCAAAGGCGCAAAGAACGCGCTCGCCGCCCAGGCTGCGCTCAAAGGCCAGCACGCCGGGGCCGGCGTCGAGCAGCCGGACCGCGCCGGCCTGCAGCGCCGGCGAACGTTTGCGCAGCGCCAGCACCGTGCGGGTGAAGTTGAGCATGGAGTGGGCGTCGCCCTCCTGCTCGGCCGCCGCCAGCGGCAGGTGGCGCGGATCGAAGGGCAGCCAGGTTTCCACCGCGCTGGAAAAGCCGCCATTGGGCGCGTCCTTGGTCCAGGGCATCGGCGTGCGCGCGCCGTCGCGGCCGGACTCGCCGGTATAGATGGCGATGGCGAAGGGGTCCCGCAGGCGCTCGAACGGCACCTCGGCGTGGGGCAGGCCCAGCTCGTCGCCCTGATAGAGGAAGGGCGTGCCGCGCAAGGCGAGCAGAAGCGCCAGCAGGCCCTTCACCTGCCGCGGATCGCCGGAATGGGCCATCCGGGTCGGGAAACGGACGAAATCGTGGTTGCTCAGCGACCAGGACGGCCACCCTGCCACTCCGGCCCAGGCGGTCATGGCGTCGGCGAACAGGGCCGGCGTCGGGTCGCGCGCGGTCAGAAGGAAGAAGCTGTAGGCCGTGTGCAGCCGCTCGGGCGTCGCCGTGTATTCGATCTGGCGGCCCAGCATGTCGGCGTCGCCGACCTCGCCGATGGTCATGCGGTCGCCGTAGCTATCCAGAAGCGCGCGCATGCGGGCGATAAAGGCCAGGGTCTGCGGCTGCGAGCGGTCGTGGATATGGCGCTGAAACTCGGTCGCCTGGCCCGGCGGCCTGGCCAGCCCGGCGGGCGGATTGTCGGTCAGCGCCCGGTCGTGAAAGAGGAAGTTGATGACGTCGAGGCGAAAGCCGTCGACGCCGCGATCGAGCCAGAACTTGGCGGTGTCGAGGATAGCGTCCTGCACGGCCGGGTTCCAGAAGTTCAGGTCTGGCTGCTCGACCAGAAAGTTGTGCAAGTAGTATTGCCGGCGCCTGGGATGCCAGGTCCAGGAGGGGCCGCCGAACACCGCCATCCAGTTGTTGGGCGCGGTCCCGTCCGGCTTGGCGTCCGCCCAGACGTACCAGTCGGCCTTTTCATTGTCCGCCGACGAGGCGCTTTCGATGAACCAGGCATGCTTGTCGGAGGTGTGCGACCAGACCTGGTCGACGATCAGCTTCAGGCCCCGCGCGTGGGCGCCGGCCAGCAAGGCGTCGAAATCCCCCAGGGTCCCGAAGATCGGGTCGATGCCGCGATAGTCGGAGACATCGTAGCCGAAGTCCTTCATCGGCGAGGTGAAGACCGGCGAAAGCCAGATCGCGTCGACCCCCAGCCCGGCGATATAGTCCAGCCTGGCCTCGATGCCCGCCAGGTCGCCGATCCCGTCGCCGTTGGAATCAAGAAAGCTGCGCGGATAGATCTGGTAGAAGACCGCGTGCTTCCACCAATCGGCTTGGTCGGGCGTTGGCAGGCGAGCCTCCTTCAAGTCCAGGCCGTCAGACTTCTCCCATGCAAGGGCCTTGCACAATCGGTTTCCTTCTCCCCTCGGGCACGGTTTGAGGCACTATCGAAGCCATGAGACCAGCCAGACCGAGCGTGCTGTTCAGGACCTCGCGCCCGTGACCGCGGCGCGCCAAGCCTTGGCGCGGATGATCGCGCGCGCCGAGCGGGTGGTGGTCTTTACCGGCGCCGGTATTTCGACCGAGTCCGGCATTCCCGACTTCCGCAGTCCCGGCGGGGTCTGGAGCCGGATGAGCCCGATCTATTTCCAGGACTTCGTCGCCAGCGAGGCCAAGCGCCGCGAGGCCTGGACCCGCGCCTTTTCCGGCGTCGCCGGCTGGGTGGGCAGGAGCCCCAACGCCGGCCACCGCGCCGTCACTGAACTGGCCGGCCTGGGCAAGGTGGCCGCGGTGATCACCCAGAATGTCGACAACCTGCACCAGGCCTCCGGCCTGCCACCGGAGAAGGTGATCGAGCTCCACGGCAATGCCGGCTATGCGACCTGCCTCGAATGCGGCCTGCGCCACGAACTGGCGGACCTGAAGGCGGCGTTCCTCACGACCGATGCCCTGCCCTCCTGCCGCGCCTGCGGCGGCGTCGTCAAGACCGCCACTATCTCCTTCGGCCAGTCCCTGCCCGAGGAGGTTCTGGCCCGGGCCGAGGCCGAGACCCTGGCCTGCGACCTCTTCCTGGTGCTGGGTTCGTCGCTGGTGGTCTATCCGGCCTCGGCCTTTCCGCTGATCGCCAAGCAGAACGGGGCGGCGCTGGCCATCGTTAACCGTGAGCCGACCGACCAGGACAGCCGGGCCGACCTTGTGCTGCACGACGAGATCGGGCCGGCGATGAGCGAGGTTGCGTCCCTGCTCTAGACCCTCGAAAAAGGCTCGTTCGTAGGGCCGGTACAAACTCAATGTTCAAAAAATTGCTGATCGCCAACCGAGGCGAGATCGCTATCCGCATCGCGCGCACCGCCGCCGAGATGGGCATCGCCACGGTCGCGGTCTTCTCCGAGGACGACGCCCAATCCCTGCATCTGAAGGCCGCTGACGAGCTCTTCGCCCTGCGTGGCGTGGGCGCGGCCGCCTATCTGGACGGGGCGCAGATCTGCGCGGCGGCCAGGGAGATGGGCTGCGACGCCGTGCATCCCGGCTATGGCTTCCTGAGCGAGAATGCGGGTTTTGCCACCCTCTGCGCCGAGATGGACATGGTCTTCGTCGGACCGACGCCGGAGACGCTCGCCCTGTTCGGCGACAAGACCAAGGCCCGCACGCTGGCGACCCGGTGCGGCGTGCCGGTGCTCGAAGGCTCGGCCGGCTCGGTTACGCGAGAAGAGGCCGAGGCCTTCCTCGCCAGCCTGGGCGAGGGCGGCGCGGTGATGCTGAAGGCGCTGGCCGGCGGCGGCGGGCGCGGCATGCGACCGGTCGCCCGGATCGAGGACATGGCCGAAGCCTATGAGCGGTGCAGCTCCGAGGCGCTGAAGGCCTTCGGCCGCGGCGAGGTCTATGTCGAGCGCCTCCTGCCTCACGCGCGCCATATCGAGGTGCAGATCCTCGGCGACGGGGCCGAGGTGGTGCATCTGTGGGATCGCGAGTGCAGCCTGCAGCGCCAGCGGCAGAAGCTGATCGAGGTCGCGCCGGTGACCGCCCTCGACGCCGAGGTGAGGGCCGCCGTGCTCGACGCCGCCGTCCGCCTGGGCCAGGCGGCGCAATATCGCGGCCTGGGTACGATCGAGTTCCTGGTCGATTCGCGCCGGCGCGAGGGGGCGGAATTCGTCTTCATCGAGGCCAATCCGCGCCTGCAGGTGGAGCATACGGTCACCGAGGCGGTCACCGGCCTGGATCTGGTCCGCCTGCAGCTGCGGATCGCCGCCGGCGCCAGCCTGGCCGAGCTGAACCTGCGTCAGGCCGACGTGCCGACGCCGCGAGGCGTCGCCATCCAGGCGCGGGTCAATCTGGAGACCATGGCCGCCGACGGAACCGCGCGGCCGGCCGGCGGAATGCTCACGGCTTACGAGACGCCGTCCGGTCCCGGCGTGCGCGTCGACGGCTTCGGCTATACCGGCTATCGCACCAGCTTGCGTTTTGACAGCCTGCTGGCCAAGCTGATCGTGCATGCGAGCGCCGGCGGCGTCGCTGAAGCCGCCCGAAAGGCCCGCCGGGCGCTGGCCGAGTTCAATATCGCCGGCGCGGCGACCAACATCCCCTTCCTGCGCGCCCTGCTCGGCCATCCGGCCTTCGCCGCCGGCCAGATCGACACCAGCTTCGTCGAGACCCACATGGCCGAACTGGTCGCCGGCGCCGCCGCCGAGTCTCCGGCGTCAGCCGCCGCGCCGGCGCAGCGGACCGCTGGCGCCAGGATCGACACGGTCGATCCCCTGGCCGTGCTGGCCCACGGCAAGAGCGGCGGCGACGCGCCGGCCGCCCGGGTGGCCACGCCGCCGATGCTCGAAGACGTCGAAGGCCCGGCCGGGACCACGGCCCTGCGCGCGCCGCTGCAAGGTACGGTGGTCAGCCTCGCCGTCGAGCCCGGCCAGGCCATCCGCGCCGGCCAGCCGGCCCTGATCATGGAATCCATGAAGATGGAGCACGTGATCGAGGCGCCGGTCAGCGGCTATGTCCGCGAGGTGGCCGCGAACGTTGGCGATGCGGTGTTCGAAGGCCACGCCCTGATCTTCATCGAGGAGGCCGACCTCGGCGCGGCGGGCGCGACCCAGGCCGCGGCCATCGACCTCGACGCCGTCCGTCCCGACCTGGCCGAGGTGCTGGAGCGTCATCGCCTGACACTGGACGCCGCACGCCCGACGGCCGTCGAGCGGCGGCGCAAGACCGGCCAGCGCACGGCGCGGGAGAATGTCGACGACCTGCTCGATCCCGGCTCCTTCACCGAATACGGGCCGCTGACGGTGGCGGCGCGCCGGCGACGAAACACCATTGAGGAACTGATCGAGCAGACCCCCGCCGACGGCATGGTCATGGGGCTGGGCCGGGTCAATGGCGAGCATTTCGCCGACGAGGCCGCCCGCTGCGCGGTCATGGCCTATGACTACACGGTGCTGGCCGGCACTCAGGGCGCCTACAACCACCACAAGATGGATCGCCTGTGCGAGATCGCCGAGCGATTCAGGCTGCCGACCATCTTCTTCTGCGAAGGCGGCGGCGGCCGGCCCGGCGACACCGAGGGCGGCGGCTTCACCCGGGGCTTCGAGTACTGGGCCCAGATGAGCGGCGTGGCGCCGATGATCGGCATCGTCTCGGGCCGCTGCTTCGCCGGCAACGCGGCGGTGGCCGGGGTGTGCGACGTGATCATCGCCACGCGCGACACCACCATCGGCATGGGCGGCCCGGCGATGATCGAGGGCGGCGGCCTTGGCGTCTATCGGCCCGAGGAGGTCGGCCCGGTCAGCGTGCAGGAGCCGAACGGCGTCCTGGACATCGTCGTCGAGGACGAGGCCGAGGCGGTGGCGGTGGCCAAGAAATACCTGTCC
>CALAEG010000132.1 GCA_937890965.1 uncultured Caulobacteraceae bacterium
GCTTCTTTGTGTCTGCAGCTCAGGCCAAGGAAGATTTGAATCCTTGAGGCGCGTCCGCGCCACCTAGGCCCGATTGGACCACCAAGCACACCAAGATCACCAAGGGGCCCGCGCCGACTAGCGTTCTTCTTGGTGTGCTTGGTGGTCGAATCTTCAAGGATGCTCCCGCAGCCTTCGGCGAGGGACGCAGGCCCTTGGCTAGGGCGCGCGATCGGTCTTAATGGCCGAGCCATGCTGATCGTGCTGTCGCCCGCCAAGAAGCTGAACTTCGCCCCGCCGGCGGTGACCACGCCGCTGACCATGCCGGAGCTGACGGCGGACACAGCCGAGCTGGCCCGGACCACGCGGCGGCTGAAACGCACCGATCTGAAGCGGCTGATGTCGATCTCCGACACCCTGGCCGAGCTGAACTACCAGCGTTTCCAGGCCTTCGATCCGGAGAGCGAGGACGGCCTGCAGGCGGTGCTCGCCTTCGACGGCGACGTCTATACCGGTCTTGCCGCGCGCACCCTGGACAGGAAGGCCCTGGCCTGGGCGCAGGACCATGTCCGCATCCTCTCCGGCCTCTACGGCGTTCTGCGGCCGCTGGATGCGCTGCAGCCCTATCGGCTGGAAATGGGCACGCGGCTGAAGACCAGGCGCGGCGCCAGCCTCTACGACTTCTGGCGCAAGCAAATTCCCGAGGCGTTGAACCGCGCCGCCGAGGGCCAGGCCGATCCCACCCTGGTCAACCTGGCCAGCCAGGAATATTTCGGCTCGGTCAGGACCGAGGCGCTCAGCGTTCCGCACGTGACCTGCCATTTCAAGGAGGTGCGCCCGGGCGAGGCGCCCCGCGCGCTGATGCTCTACGCCAAGACCGCGCGCGGCCTGATGGCCCGTTTCGCCATCGACCACCGCATCGATCGCGCCGAGGGGCTGAAGGCGTTCGACACCGCCGGCTATGGCTTCAATGCCGCCCTTTCGAGCACGACCGACTGGGTTTTCACCCGGCTGCAGCCGCCGCCAAAAAACCCGCGCGCGACCTGATCCGAGGCAGGACTTTCAGCCCGCCCTGGCCTAGGTTCCCGGCCTCGTCAGAACAAGAGTGAGAGGTTGAGGACATGGCTGTCGATCATGGGCTCAAAGGCCGCGCGGCGGTCGTCACCGGCTCGACCAGCGGCATTGGCCAAGCCCTGGCCGATGCCCTCGCCTCGGCCGGAGTCGACATCCTGCTGAACGGCTTCGGCGACCCGGCCATGATCGAGCGTGAACGGGCGGCGATGGCCAAGACCCATGGCGTGCGCGTGCTCTACCACCCCGCCGACATGACCAGACGCGCAGAGATCGCCGATATGGTCGCGACCGCGCATCGCGAGTTCGGCCGGCTCGACATCCTGGTCAACAATGCCGGGGTCCAGTTCGTCTCGCCGATCGAGGACTTCCCGATCGAGAAGTGGGACCAGATCATCGCCATCAACCTCACCTCGGCCTTCCACACCATCCGCGCCGCGGTCCCGATCATGAAGGCCGCCGGCCATGGGCGGATCGTCAACATCGCCTCGGCCCACGCCC
This sequence comes from uncultured Caulobacteraceae bacterium, assembly GCA_937890965.1. Taxonomy (GTDB): domain Bacteria; phylum Pseudomonadota; class Alphaproteobacteria; order Caulobacterales; family Caulobacteraceae; genus Poindextera. The sequence continues at coordinate 1,552 of CALAEG010000132.1, forward strand.
TGGTCGCCTCGCCGTTCAAGAGCGCCTATGTGGCGGCCAAGCACGGCATACTCGGCCTGACCAAGACCGTGGCGCTGGAGGTCGCGCAAGCCGGGATCACCTGCAACGCCATCTGTCCGGGCTACGTAAAGACGCCCCTGGTCGAGGCGCAGATCGCCGACCAGGCCAAGGCGCGCCACATGACGCCGGAGCAGGTGATGAGCGACGTCATCCTCGCCGCCCAGCCGACCAAGCGCTTCGTCGAGTTCGACCAGCTGGCCGGGCTGATGCTCTATCTGGCCAGCGACGCCGGCGCCTCGGTTAACGGTGCGGCGCTTCCCATCGACGGCGGCTGGACGGCGCAATAGTCATGGGCGATCCTGTCCGCACAACGACAGGCGAGTGAACATGGCCCAGGCGGTCTTCGATCAAGTCAATCTGGTGGTGAAGGATATGGCCAGGACGCTGGCCTTTTACCGGCGCCTTGGGGTGGAGATTCCGGAGAGCGGTGTTTGGAAAACGCCCAGCGGCATCCATCACGTCTCCATCGGCGGCGCCGGCGGGGTCGACATGTCGTTCGACAGCCATGCTCTGGCCCGGCGCTATAACCGCGGCTACGAGGCCGAGCGCGGCCGGGTCCTGCTGGGCTTTGGCCTGCCCAGCCGCGAGGCGGTCGACGAACTGTTCGACGAGTTGGTCACTCACGAGCACCAGGCCCTGCAGCCGCCCTACGACGCCTTCTGGGGCGCGCGCTACGCCATTGTCGAGGATCCCGACGGCAACCCGGTCGGCCTGATGAGCCCCAGCGACGACGCCCATCGCGGCGAGCCGCCGGCGTTGTGAGCGCCGAAGCCGAGGTCGGACGCCCGGTCCCTTGCGCCGGGGTGGTCTGCGTGCGCGGCGGCCAGGTGTTGCTGATCCGCCGCGGCAAGGCGCCGCTGAAGGGCGAGTGGAGCCTCCCCGGCGGCCGGATGGAGCTGGGGGAGGGGGCGGCGCAAGCCGCGCTGCGCGAGCTGAAGGAGGAGACCGGCGTCGAGGCCGAGCTGCTGGGCCTGATCGACGTGGTCGACCATTTCCATGCCGGCGGCCAGACGGTGCTGATCGACTATGCGGCGCGCTGGACCGGCGGCGAGCCCGTGGCCGGCGACGACGCGACCGAAGCCCGCTTCGTCGCCTTCGCCGAGGCGATGGGCCTGGTTGGTTGGGATGAAACCCGCCGCGTGATCGCCCTGGCCTTCGAGCGTTTCGCGCCTTTGGCTTGACGCCGCCGCGACCAACCGGTTTGTCGGCTCAAACAATCGTTTGAGCCGGGAAGGAACATGTCATGGCCTATGCGCCGTTCGATCTGAAGGGGAAGGTGGCCCTGGTCACCGGCGGCAACGGCGGCATCGGCTTCGGCATGGTCGAGGCCCTGGCCCAGGCCGGCGCCGACGTGGTGATCTGGGGCTCGAACGGCGGCAAGAACGCCGCCGCCGAGGCGAAGCTCAAGGCCACCGGCGTCAACGTCCTGACCCAGGTGGTCAATGTCGCCGACGAGGCCGCGGTCGCGGCCGGGATGCTCGAGGCCGTGGCGCAGATGGGCCGCATCGACACCGTGATCGCCAATGCCGGCATCGGCGGCGGGGCGCGCTCGTTTTCCGAGTTCGAAACCGACACCTACCGGCGTGTTCTGTCGGTCAATCTGGACGGGGTCTTCTTCACCTTCCGCGAGGCCTGCAAGCACATCGTGGCGCGGGCCGGCGCCGGCGATCCGGGCGGCTCGCTGATCGCCATCTCGTCACTCTCGGCCATCGACGGGGCGGCGCGCAACGAGGCCTATGCGGCCACCAAGGGGGCGGTGATCTCGATGATCCGCGCCATCGCCGTCGAGCATGCCCGCTACGGCGTGCGCGCCAACGCCATCCTGCCCGGCTGGATCGCCACCGACATGACCCAGGGCGCGCAGACCAACCAGACCTTCACCGACCGGGTGATCAGCCGCGTGCCGGCGCGGCGCTGGGGCGAGCCCTCCGACTTCGGCGGCGTCGCGGTCTATCTGGCCTCGGATGCGTCGAAATACCATTCCGGCGACAGCTTCGTCATCGACGGCGGCTACGCGATTTTCTAAATCCTTCTCCCGCAAGGGGAGAAGGAGCCGCGTTTGTTTGACAGGCCTGACGCCGCGACACCGTTGTCGGAACTGGCCGTTTGCGTTCATGTTGCCGCGAAACCCAAAGGTATTCCCATGTCACTGCACACGCCGCTCTGCGACCTGCTTGAGGTTGAATATCCGATCATGCTGGCCGGCATGGGCGGGGTCTCCTATGCCGAGCTGGCGGCGGCCGTATCGAACGCCGGCGGCTATGGCGTGCTGGGCATGGCCGGGCGCGGGCCTGACTTCATCCGCGAGGAAATGCGCAAGGTGCGCAAGCTGACCGACAAGCCCTTCGGTGTCGATCTGCTGGCCGCCAGTCCGGAAAGCCTGACCGCCTCGGTGGAGATCATCATCGAGGAGGGGGCATCGAGCTTCGTGGCCGGTCTGGGCGTGCCGATGCCGATCATGGAAAAGCTCAAGGCCGGCGGCGTGAAGGTCATGGTGGTCTGCGGCGCGGTGAAGCATGCGGTCAAGGCCGAGCAGGCCGGCTGCGATGCGGTCATCTGCCAGGGCGGCGAGGGCGGCGGCCATACCGGCTTGGTCGGGACCATGCCGCTGGTGGCCCAGGTGGTCGAGGCGGTGAAGATCCCGGTGGTCGGCGCCGGCGGCCTCTATGACGGGCGCGGCCTGGCCGCGGTGCTGGCCCTGGGCGCCACCGGCGTCTGGATGGGCACGCGCTTCATCGCGTCCCAGGAGGCGCACGCGGGCGGTCTCTATCAAGAGACCATTCTGGAGGCGACCGACGAGTCCACCATCCGCACCCGCTCCTATTCCGGCAAGCCGATGCGGGTGAAGAAGAATGCCTGGGTCGAGGACTGGGAGAGCCGGCCGCAGGACATCCAGGCCTTCCCGATGCAGGCCGGCATCTCGTCGCGCGCCGGCGCCATGGGCGGCATCGGCGGCCAGATCGACAATCTCGATCCCGACAAGTCCTGTTTCGCCATGGGCCAGTCGGCCGGCGGCGTGCGCGACGTCCCGCCCGCCGGCGAGATCGTCCGGCGGATCATGGCCGAGGCGGAAGCCGCCATCGACCGTATCGCGGCCCTGCGGACGCAGGGCGCGCGAACCAGTGCGACCGTGGCCGGCTGAACGCGCCTAGAGTGCCTTCAGGAAGGCGTCGGGATTGTCGGTGAACTTGTCGAAGTCGCTCATGCAATCCAGCCAGGCGTCCAGTTGGACCTTCACGTCGGTCGGGCTGTCGTTCGGCGAAGGTTTGACGCCGAACCAGGAGCGCGGATGGTTCTCGGTGGTCAGATAGGACGGGCAGAGCACCGTCCAACGGTTCCAGCCGTTGATCTGATCCAGGGTCACCGAGGTCATGTCGAAGCCCATGGCGTAGAGCACGGTCTTGCACTTGGACTTGGCGTTGTTGCAATGGGTGAAGTCGACCTCGAAGCCCAGCTTGCCGGCCTTGGCGTCGATCCACGGATTGCCCTTGTCGTCGATCTTGATCGTGCCGCTGGCGCCGTTCGAATTCAGCACCGAAAGCACGTCGCCCGGATCGCTGGCGTCGAAGGCCCAGGCGCCGCCCGCGACCGACAAGGTCGCCACCGCCATTGAAACCCCAATAAGAAGCTGTCTCATCATCGCCTTTTCCCCCAGCCTGATGTGCGACAAAGCTATGCCGGTTGAAGCCATGAGGGCAAGTCGGATGCGAAAGGCGCTGAAACTCTTTGTCGTCGCGGGCCTGTTGCTCGCCTGCGCGGCGCCCGTGGCGGCGCAGGAGCGCAGCCCGGCCGACCGACAAACCCTGGTCGCACTCGCCTATGCGCTAGGCCAGAGCCACGCCCTGCGCCAGGTCTGCACCGGCGCCAGCGACTACTATTGGCGCCGGCGCATGCAACAGCTGGTGGCCGCCGAACAGCCGGACGGGCCGTTCAACCGCCGGCTGGCCGATTCCTTCAATGATGGGTTCGTCGCCAGCCGCCAGGCCTTCCCGACCTGCAACGCCGCCTCGAAGGCCGAGGCGGAACGTATAGCGGCCAAGGGCGGCGACCTGGCCATGGACCTGAACAGCGGGGCTGTGGCGGAGGACGAGCCGACGCGCTAGGCTCAATCCCCAAAAGCATAGGCAAACGCTCATGTCGGTGATCATACCCGCGGTCTTTCTGCTGCTGGCCCTCTTCGTGGTCTTCAGCGCAATCAAGATCGTGCCGCAGGGGCGCGAGTTCACGGTCGAACGCTTCGGCCGCTACACCCGTACGCTGAAGCCGGGCATGACCCTGCTCACCCCGTTCGTCGAGGCCATCGGCCGCAAGGTCAACATGATGGAGCAGGTGCTGGCGGTGGCCCAGCAGGAGGTGATCACCAAGGACAATGTCTCGGTCCAGGTCGACGCCATCGTCTTCATCCAGATCATCGACGCCGCCAACGCGGTCTATCGGGTCGACAACCTGATGTACGCCATCGGCCAGTTGGCCCAGACCAACCTGCGCACCGTGGTCGGCTCCATGGACCTGGACGACGTGCTGTCGCAGCGCGAGTCGATCAATACCCGCCTGCTCACCGCCATCGACCAGGCGACCGAGCCCTGGGGCGTCAAGGCGACGCGGATCGAGATCAAGGACCTGTTCCCGCCGCCCGACATCACCAACGCCATGACCCGGCAGATGAAGGCCGAGCGCGAGCGCCGCGCGGTGATCACCGAGGCCGAGGGCGAGAAACAGGCCGCCATCACCCGCGCCGAGGGCGCCAAGCAATCCACCGTGCTGCAGGCCGAGGGCGGTCGCGAAGCCGCCTTCCGGGCCGCGGAGGGCCGCGAACGCTCCGCCCAGGCCGAGGCCACGGCGACCAAGATGGTCTCCGACGCCATCGAGGCCGGCAGCGTCAATGCGCTGAACTACTTCATCGCCCAGAAATACGTCGAAGCCTTCGGCCAGCTCGCCCAGTCCAACCAGCAGCGGACGGTGATCGTGCCGGCCGACATGGCCAATCTGGTCGGCTCCCTGGCCGGGATCGGGGCCCTGATCCGCGCCGGCCAGGATCAGCCGCCGGCGCGGCCGGCGACCCCGCCTCCGCCCGCCGCCCGGCCGCCGGCAGGAAGCTAGCCATGCTGCAGACCCTCGACACCCTCTATCTGACCCACCCGTTCTGGGTCTGGCTGGCGGTCGGCGCGATCTTTCTGGCCGCGGAGGTTCCCACCGCCTCGGGCTATCTGCTCTGGCCGGCGGCCTCTGCCGGGGCCGTGGCGGTCCTGACCCTGTGGCTGAATATCGCCTGGCCCTATCAACTGATCGTCTTCGCCGCCCTGACCATCGTCAGCACCATCGTCGGGCGGCGCCTGATGCCGCGCCGCGCGCCGAACGAGGGGCCGGACATCTCGAACCGCGGCTCGCGGCTGGCTGGCCGCTTCGGTAAGACCACCGCGCCCTTCGACGCAGGCCAGGGCCGGGGCTTCGTCGACGGCGCCGAATGGATGGCCGAGCTCGAAACCGGCCAGACCCCCCCCGAACCCGGCGCCCGCGTCGAAGTCGTCGCCGTCCAAGGGGGCGGTCGGCTGGTGGTGCGGGGGGCCTAGCCTGGCAAGGCTGACGCCAGGGCGTGGAACTCGGTGATGGCGCTGTAGACGCCCAGCCCGATACCGTTCGCCAGCTGATCGAGTTCGAAACTGTTGTGCGCCAGGAAGACCATCACCGAGCCATCGGTGGGATCGGCCTGCCACCAGCCACCGTAGGCGCCCGGCCACCCGACTGTCCCGACGCCGCCGCGGCATCGCGTCGGCGCGGCCTTTTCGGGGTCCAGCACCACCGCGACGCCCAGACCGAAGCCGTGCGCGGTGAACACCGGCATGCCCAAGGTTTCCGCCTTGGCCCTCTGGCTCTCGGTCAGGCGGTTGGTCGTCATCAGGGCCAGCGTCTCAGGCCGCAACAGCCGAACGCCATCCACCGCGCCATCACCGATGAACATCCGCGCGAAGGCCAGGTAGTCATCGACCGTCGACCACAGGCCTTGACCGCCGGAGACATAGCTCAGGGCCTCCGGGCGTTCGGCCATGAAGGCGCCGCTCGGCGGGGTGGGGCGCGGGGTCAGACGCTCGGCCTCGTCGAAGCCGTACATCGTGGCCCGCCGGCCGTGTTTGTGCTTGGCGACCGTGAAGCCGGTGTCCCGCATCCCCAAGGGCGTGAAGATCCGACGCGCCAGTACCTCGCCAAGCGGCGCATCTTCGATCCGGGCCAGAATCAGCCCGAGAAGGTCGGTCGAGCAGCCGTAGTGAAAGTCGGCGCCAGGCTGGTCGATCAAGGGCAGGGCGGCCAGACCGGCGATCCAGTCGTCCGGCGCGACCTCGCTGTCGATATCGCCGCCCAGTGCGTCGGCATAGGCCCTGGCGATCGGGCCGGCATAGACGCCGCCATAGGTCAGTCCCGAGCGATGGGTCAGCAGGTCCTCGAACGTGATCGGTCGTCCCGCCGGGTCGGTCTGGTCGAGGGGGGCCGTCGGCGCGCGCAGGACGCGCATGCTCGAAAACTCCGGCGCCCAGCGAGCGATAGAATCGTCCAGGGCGAAGCGGCCCTCATCGAACAGCATCAATGCCGCCGCGGAGGTGATCGGCTTCGACATCGAGGCGATGCGGAAAATAGTGTCACGCTCGATGGGCAGGGCCGCCTCGATATCGCGCCAGCCGACGCAGGCGCTCTGCACCACCTTGCCTCCCCGCCAGACCAGCGTCACCGCGCCGGCCAACTCGCCGGCATCGACGATTGCGCCGATGGCGGCGGCGATCGGATCGTCTCCAGTCATTTCGAACTCCGCAGATCACATAAAATCGTCGCCATATAAAATAGTCTTCCTATTAAATAGCAATCCCGTTAGCTTCTGGCGATGACCACCGTGGCCGCGACCAACAATGCCCGCCGGCGTCCCAAGGGCGACAAGCGGGCGCGCACGCGGGCCGCGCTGGTGGAGGCCGCCAGGGCCCTCATCCGGGAAAAGGGCTACGACCGCACGACGATGGAGGAGGTGGCGCGGCGGGCGGGCATGACCGGCGGTGCGCTCTATGGGAACTTCAAGAACCGCGATGAGCTCTTCATCGCGCTGGGACAGACCTACTGGGCGCCGATCAAGCCCAAGATCAGGCCCGGATCGAGCTTCGCCGACAAGATGCGCGCCATGGCCGAGGCGACCATCGCGGCCATTCCGGAAAGGCGCGTGGGGGTGGTGGGTCGCCTGACCGGCATGGCCTACGCGCTCAGTCACGAAGCCCTGCGCGCCCAGGTGCGCGAGGCGACGGCCGCCAGTTACGGCTGGGGCGCCGGCTGGTTGCGCAGCGTGGCCGACGACGGCCAGCTGCCAATGCCGGCGGAAACCCTGGTCGTGGTCATTCACGCCATGACCGAGGGGCTGGTGTTCCAGCGCCTGATGACGCCGGACCTGGTCCCGGACGAGGTCTTCTATGCCGCCTTCGCGGCGCTGGCGCGCCCGGCCGAAACGATGAGTCCTGGTCCTGCGGCCTAGCGGTTCTCGTCCAGCCATTGCCTGAGCGCGCTCAGGAAGGGCAGCGCGGTTGCGAAGTCCGCGTCGCTGAACCGTGCGCGCAGGGCGTCCATCGCCGGGCGGGCGGCTTTTACACCCAGGTCGTGGGCGGCCAGGCCGGCGGGGGTGATCGAGACGCGCTTGCGGCGGCCGTCGTCCGCGTCGCCGGCGATGGCGACGAAGCCCTGTGCCTCCAGGCGTTGCAGGGTATTGGTCATGGCGCCCTTGGTGACCTGAAAGGCCCTGGCGAGCTGCACGGGGCTCTCCTCGCCGCCGCGCCGGGCGAAATGCGTCAGGACGCCGAACTGGGCATAGCTCAACCCTTCGGGCAGGGCGCGCTCCAGCGTCGTGCGCACGAGTTGGCTGATGATGCCGATCTCGGTGAACAGCCTGACGTCGGGGCGATCTTTCGGCGGGCGACTCATGCGGTCCTGATCTGAGCAGCGAGGCCGCGGCGCGGCGCGGGTTTGACCGGCTTAGCGTAGCCGATCCTGACCAACATCTGCAGCCGTTCGCCGCCCGGGGCGAGCCTCTTGTGAACCTGTCCGAACAGCGGGGCCATCGAGGCGTATTCCTGCAGCGACTGGCTCCAGGGGTGCACGGCCAGACCCTCGGCCGCGGCCTGGGTGTTGAGGCGGAAATAGCTTCGGCCGGCGGCGATCTGTTCGGCGCGGCTGTTGGCCGGTGTGGCCAACCAGACGAAACCGGCGGCGGTGGCGGCGAGCGACTTCAAGAAGTCGAGCGATTGGTTGAACGCCCAACTGCCTGGCTTGTCCATGGCGGCCTGGGTCAGCAGGCCGACCGCGTGCGCCGCCTCAATGGCCGGCCCTTCGAGTGCGATGCCGTATGGATGGGCGGCGATCTCGGCCGCGCCGATGAAGGTGCGCTCGCAGGTCTCGCGCTGGGCGGCGGGCGTATAGGCCTCGACCCTGGCGGCCTCGAACACCAGGGCGCGCAGGCTGGCGACCTGGGTGGGATCGAGGGTGAAGGCGGCGGCGACATCTGGGTGGACGGCGGAGGCGGTGCGCTGGACGATATCCAACGGCACGATGCGCCCATCGAAGGGAACGCGGCTGGTGCGGCGCTGCAGGGCATGGGTGAACAGCGGGTCGCGCGCGCCACCTTTGCGAAAATCCACACGCGCGAAGGGCCGCGCGCCCAACAGGGGTTCGGCCTCGCCGTTCGGGAAGGGTGTGATTCTGGCGTCGAGCCCGTCTTCGGCCGCCGCCATGCTCAGCAGTTCGAGGAAGGCGCCACACCCGACGACGATCTGGCGATTGAACGGATCCGAGGCCGGCAGCAACCGCGTCGGATCGGCATAGAGGATGATGGCGTCCGGCTGGCGCAGATCGGCCATCCAGGGCTGCATGTTGTGCGGATTGGGCGCGAGCAGAGCGTAAGCAAGGGCGCGGCGGCGCGGATCGGTCTCGCTGGCGCCGGGACTGATCCAGGCCGCGCGAGGGTCGGGTTCCTCGGCGCAGCCGATGGCCGGCAAGGCCGCGGCCGCGATGGCGCCGCCGCCAATCAGGCGAATGAAGTGTCGACGCGGCAACGGCATGGCGATGCTCCAGAGTGGATCGCCATTTTATATAGTTTAATATTGAACTAATCAAGCCTCACCCAGCATCTCCAGCATGCCAAGGCGGGCGAGGGCGTCGGCCCGGTCGTTCAACGCATGACCACTATGCCCCTTGACCCAGCGCCAATCGACCTCGTGACGCAGGCGCGCCTCGTCCAGCCTGCGCCACAGGTCCTCGTTCTTCACCGCCCCCTTGGTCATGGTGCGCCAGCCGCGGCCCTTCCAGATCGACAGCCATTCGGAAATGCCCCGCCGCACGTACTGACTGTCGGTGTGCAGCTCGACCTTGCAAGGGCGGTTCAGGGCGTTCAGCGCCTCGATCGCCGCGGTCAGCTCCATGCGGTTGTTGGTGGTGGCCAGTTCGCCGCCCCAAAGGTCCTTCTCGCGGTCGCCGAAGATCAGCACCGCGCCCCAGCCGCCCGGCCCGGGATTCCCGCGGCAGGCCCCGTCGGTATAGATGACCACGTTCGGGGTCATCTCGCCTCGCCAAACAGCAAAAGCCCGCCGCCGGCCTGGGCGGCGCGGTGCACGGCGAGCTTGCGCTCATATTCCATCGGGTCCTTCCGCTTCACCAGCGCGCCTTCCGGGGTTGCGCCCCAGTCGTGCAGCCGGGTCAGGAAGAAGCGCATGGCCGCGCCCCAGGCCAGAATCGGCAAGGCGGCGCGCTCGTCCGCCGACAGCGGCCGCCTCTGTTCGTAGCCGGCCACGAAGGCCTGGGCGCTGGTGACGTTGAAGGTTCCGTCGGCCTCGAAGCACCAGGCGTTCAGCCCGATGGCAAGGTCGTAGGCCAGCAAGTCGTCGCAGGCGAAATAGAAGTCGATGGCCGCGGCGAATTTCCCGTCTCGGAAGAAGACATTGTCAGGAAAGAAGTCGGCGTGGATCACCGCGGCCGGGAGCCCCTTCGGCCAGGCGCGCTCGATGGTCGCCAGGTCGGCGGCGATGGTCTGTCTGAGACCCGGCTTCAGCGCCTCGGCCGCATCGCCAAGACCGAGGAAGAGAGCGCTCCAGGACCGCTCGCCGAGGTCGTTGGCGCGGTGACCGCCATAGCCCTGGCCGGCTAGGTGCAGCCAGGCCAGGCCGCCGCCGGCCTCGCGGCAGTGACTGGCGCTCGGCCGCCGCACCGAAAGGCCGGGCATGAACTCGACAATGGCCGCGGGCTTGCCGCACATCGGGTTCAGCAGCCGCCCCGCGCGGTCGGCGATCGGCGCCGCGGATGGAAACCCGTGCGGGCCCAGCCAGGCCATCAGCCCCAGGAAAAACGGCAGGTCCTCCGCCTGCACCCGCCGCTCATAAACGGTGAGGAAATAGCGGCCCTTGGTCGTCTCGAGCAGGAAGTTGGAATTCTCCACCCCCTCGGCGATGCCCTTGAACACCAAAGGCTGGCCCAGGTCGTAGCCGGCCAGGAAGGCCTCCAGCTCCGCGTCGGTGATATCGGTATAGACGGCCATGCCCGTGCATCGGGGAGCCGCGCGCCGCGGTCAAGGGCCTCTCGGCGCGCCCGCCTTGTCGCTGCGCCGGTCCCGTGGTGTAGGATTGCTGTTGAGGGAGAGCCGCGCTCATGTCCGAGCCCATGGTCACCGTCGTGATCTCACCCCGCGAGGGGCATTTCATGGCCGAGCGATCGCTGCTCAGCGTGCTCGCTGACGACTGCATTCCCTACGATCTGATCTATGTCGATTTCGCCGCGCCGCCCAGGACCGAGGCGGCGATCCGGGCGCAGGCGGCGGCGCGAAACTTCAAGCTGGTGCGGCGCGAAGAGTGGATGGCGCCCTCGGCGGCCCGCAAATCCGTGCTGGGCGAGGTCGGGACCAAATACGTCGTCTTCATCGACAACGACACCCTGGTGGTGCGGGGCTGCATCGAAAAGCTGGTGGCTTGCGCCGAGGAGACCGGCGCCGGCCTGGTCTGTCCGCTCTATATTCAGGCTGGCGACCAGCGGCCGGAGACCATCCATATGGCCGGCGGCCAATTCTTCTGGTCGGAGCCGCCAGACCGGCGGCTTGTCGCCGAGGCCCATCGAATGGCGGGTGACCCCCCCGAGCGGGCGGCCGCCATGGCGCGCGAAAAGGTCGACTATACCGAGTACCACTGTGTGCTGGGCCGGATGGACCTGTTGAGCCGTCCCGGCGCCATTTCCGACGAGGTGCTGCTGGTGCACGAGCACCTGGACCTGGCCCTGTTCGCGCGCGAGCAGGGGATGGACGTGCTGTTCGAGCCGGCCGCGCGGGTGACCTACGTCGCCTTTGCGCCGCGGCCGTTGATGGACATCGACTTCTATCGGCGACGCTGGGATCGCGAGGCTTGCGATCGCAGTCTTGCCGCCTTCGCGAAGCGGTGGCCGATCGCCGAGCCGGCCGGCTTCGTCGATCCGATGCGCAACTATGCCGCCGGGCGCCTGGCGGAGGTGGAGTTGCGGCGGGTGGGGTCGACCGGAACCGATCTC
>CALAEG010000133.1 GCA_937890965.1 uncultured Caulobacteraceae bacterium
GCGAAGCGGTTTTCCGCCCGCAACCCGCTCTAACTCTTTAGGGATCGATCACGTTTATGATTTTGGATTGTTTCAATCCAAAATCATCGTGATCTGGGACCTATTCAAGCCTGTCGGCCAGGGCCGGCGCGATAGAGGGTGGTCAGGCCGGCCAGGACAGCCTGATCGCCGTCGAAACTTTCGAAAGCGCGCCCCGTCCGGGACAGGGCCCGGGCGTACCAGCGGCACAGTCCCGGATCGCCGAGCAGGACCACCGGTTCGTCCGGGTCCAGACCGGCCAGGGCCGGCGCCGCGGCGACCTCGGCCCCGATCAACAGGCCTGACAGGTAAGAGGCGCTGCTCTCGGCCGGCGCCGGCGAGATGGCGGCCACCACGCGCGAGCGGGTGCTGAACAGGCGGGCGGCCAGGCCGCCGCCGTCGCCGGCCGCGGCCAGACCCGCGTCGAAGGCGGCTTCGTCGTCGACCAGCGCCTCGGTGCGCAGCACGCTGTGGCGCGACAGGACGGCGTAGAGCTCGCCGGTCATGAAGGTGGTGACGCGAGTGAGGCTTTGGTCGTCCAGCACCACCCACTTGGCGTGGGTGCCGGGCAGGCAGAGCGCCTGGCGGCCGCGCCGCGTCTGCGTCCCCAGCCATCCCGCGATCTGGGTTTCCTCACCGCGCATGAAGTCCGGCGCGGCCGTCGGGCCGGGCCCGCGCAATCCGGGTACGATCCACACCGGCGCATCGCCGTCCCGCACGCGGTACAGGCTGTGGCCAAGCGCGGCCAGATCCACCGGGCAGTCGAGATAGGGCACGGCCCGCCAGCCGAGGTTGGAGCCGACCATGCCGCAAAGTATGGCCGGCAGGTCCTGGGCGGCCAGGGCGGGGCGCACATCGACGTCGAACCGCTCCGGCGCCTCGCCGGGCCGCAAGCGCGAAATGCCGAATGGAAAATCCCGCCGATCCAGCACTTCGCCCGCGTCGCCGACCACCCAGGCGCGCAGGTTTGTGCCGCCCCAGTCACAGGCGAGGAAGGCGCCCACTGGCGGATGCGCGCTTCGGCCTCAAGCCTTGGGCGCGGCGCTCTGGCTCTTGAGCAGGTCGGTCAGGTCGGCGATCGCCTGGGTCAGCATCAAGACCTCCTTCTGCCGCAGGGCGTCGACCTTCTCATGCAGAAGCTCGATCTCCAGCTCCGCCTTGACGTTGATCTGGTGGTCGTTCTCCGCCTCCTTGCGGTCGATGTCCTGCTGGCGGTTCTGGCTCATCATGATGAAGGGCGCCGCGTAGGCCGCCTGGAAGGAGAGCGCCAGGTTGAGCAGGATGAAGGGATAGGGGTCCCATTTCTCGACGAAGGCGGTGACGTTCAGCGCGATCCAGACCAACAGGATCATCGACTGGACGATGATGAAGGGCCAGGACCCCATGGTCGCGGCGACCTTGTCGGCGACCCTCTGGCCCACGGTGAGCTGTTCGGCGGGCTTCTGAACCTTGCCGCCCTGACGCAGCCCCTTGCGCAGGTTGCGCAGTTCGCCGAGCAGTCGCTCTTCGGTCTCGTGTATTTCCAGTGTCAGGTTGGGCGCGGTAGCCATGGACTTAGGTTCCCCAGGATCGTGTCGAGCCTACATAAGGACCTGAAACGGGGCGGATTCCAAATCGGAACGAAGGGTTTCGAAGGCGTGGCGACCGTATGGCGCGCGCGACGTCATCGCGGCGCCTCGCGTGTGCTTCTATCGGCGTGGCGACGAAGGCCCTATTAGGTTGAAGGCCAAGATTTGGCCGGTCTGAGAAGAGGCGCGCAGGTCATTCCGGGGCGGGGGTCTAGCGAGCGGTCATTTCAGTTCGGCGACTGGCGGGTCGAGCCGTCGCGCGGCCTGCTGACAGCGGTGCTCGGGCGCGAGGTGCGCATCGAGCCGCAACTGATGGATCTCCTGGTCCTGTTCGCCACATCCGATGGCCGGGTCCTGGCCAAGGACGAGATCATCGCCTCGGTCTGGAGCGGCCGGGCGGTCGGCGACGATACGCTGGCGGCGGCGATCAGCCGGCTGCGCGCCGCCCTCGGCGCCACGCCCGCGCGCCGCTATATCGAAACCGTACCCAAGCGCGGCTACCGGCTGGCGACGCCGCTGGACGGCCCGGACGCGACCCCGCCCAAGGCTGTCGCCCCGCCAGAAGACTCCGAGGCGACGCGGCTGGTCGCCCAGGGCCTGGCGATGCTGCGCACCGGCGCGCCCATGGCCCTGCCACAGGCCAGGCTCTATTTCGAGGCCGCCATCGGCGCCGACCCAAGGCTCGCGGAGGCGCAGGCCGGGCTGGCCGAAACGCTGTTCGCCCAGCACCTGATGGGCCAGGACGCCAGCCCGGCCCTGCTGCGCTCGGCGCAGGCCGCCGCCGCCGCCGCGGTGGGCCTCGACGACCA
>CALAEG010000134.1 GCA_937890965.1 uncultured Caulobacteraceae bacterium
GGCGTGCCGATTCCGATCATCATTCTGCTCGCCCTGGTTTGGCATTGAGTCGGCTGGGGGACTGAGACATGGCAACCGACACCACAATCGTCGCGGTTGACGCCACTTCGACGCCGACCGTTTCCACCGTCTCGTGGGCCGCCATCATCGCCGGCGCGGTCGTCGCGTCGGCGGTTTCGGTGCTGCTGCTCGCCTTGGGCTCCGGCTTCGGCCTGGCGTCCGTTTCGCCATGGGCCGGTGGCGCATCGCCGATCACCTTCACCGTGATGACGGCCATCTGGCTGATCGTCATGCAGTGGATCGCGTCGGGCCTGGGCGGCTATCTGACCGGCCGCCTGCGCACGCGCTGGATCGGCACCCACGTCCACGAGGTCTTCTTCCGGGACACCGCCCACGGCTTCCTCAGCTGGGCGCTGGCCACGGTCATCACCGCGGCCCTGTTCAGCTCAGCGGCCATCATGGCGGCCAGCGCCGGCGTGCATGCCGCCGCCCCGGCGGCCATGTCGACGCAGGCCCTTGGCTATGACGTGGACGTCCTCTTCCGCTCAGCCCACCCGGATGCGACGCCGTCGGCCGCGGATATCCACGCCGAAGCCGCCCGCATCCTGGCGACCGGCGCGGCCAATGGCGCCGTTCCGGCCGCGGACCGCACGTGGCTCGATGAGCTGATAGTGGTCCACGCCGGGGTCTCGCAGGCCGAGGCCGACCAGCGCGTCGGGACTGTGATCGACCGCGAACAGGCGGCTGTTGTCCAGGCCAAGCAGGCGGCCGACACCGCGCGCAAGGCCGCCGCGGCCTTCGCCATCTTCACCGGCCTTTCCATGCTGATCGGCGCCCTGATCGCCTGCGTCGCCGCCGCCCTCGGCGGTCTTGAGCGCGACCAGCACCCTTAACTAGGCCTCTATCGCGATCCCAGCGCAGCGCTCCGGCGCGCGCTGGGGGTTGGCGACGGCGATCGCGCCGTCTGGCAGTCGCACCTGGTAGTCGGAGAACCGCGCATCCGGCCGGCGATAGTCGGTGCAGACATACTGCGCCCCGCACAGGAAGGCGGCGTCGCGCCGGGCGGTGTCGTTCGACCGGGCCTCGACCGTGTCGGCGTCGGCGCGGGTGCGCACCATGAAGCCCGCCCGCACCAGCGCCGCCGTGCGAGGCCCGTCGGACTGTTTGTTCAGGGTGTAGTAGGCGTTGTCCGGCGCGTCCTCGTCGGAGTTGACGAAGCACATGCAGCCCTCGCCCGACTTGCGCCCGCGCCGATAGGCGTCGCGATGGCGGCCATATTCGTCGACGGCGATGAGGATCTTGCCGCGCGCCGCGCCGAGCGTCGGCCAGCCCTTGGCAAGGATCGCCTCCCGCAGGCTAGGGGCGCCGCCGCGCACGATGTCGGGGGTGATCACCGCGCCGGGCGGAAAGACCGAGGCGATCTCCGCATCCAGCACGTCATAGGCCGCCTCGTCGAACGGCAGGCCGTCGGCGCCGCCTGGCACGCGCGACTTGCCGTCGGAGGTGTTCATGGTCAGCAGGATCGGCGTGTGATCCGGATGGGCCAGCGACCAGGCGCGGATTTCCTGAAGGCCCTGGACATAGGTGAAGACGCTGGAGCGGAAGTCGATGTCCTGGATGTGGATCACCTTCAGGCCCGGCTTCGACATCGCCTCGATATAGTCGGGCGAAATCTCCTGCCGGGTCAGCGTCATGCCGGCCGGCCGCGCGTACCGGCCGCCCTCGGGGTCGTGATAGATATCGAGCTCCAGCGCGCGGGCGCCGTCGTCGAGTTGCTCGGTCAGCGGCGGATGGGCGTAGTCCAGCCCGCCCCAGCTATCGGGCGCGGCGCGGCGGATCATCTCCATGATCGGCTCGGAGATGGCCTGGTGATAGCTGTTGTGGGTGCCGACGGTCAGGATGTCGGTCATGCGCAGATTGTGGTCCATCCAGGCCCGCGCGCAGCCGTCGCCGGCGCTGGCCGCGTCCGGCGCATCGAGATCGCAATTGGCCGTCATGGTCGCCTCCCTCAAGACGTTGTCCCAACCTAGCGTCGGCGGACGCCTTGTCGAGGCGCGCGGTTGTCTCCCATAAAGGAGAGCCTCACCCTGGGGCTTTAAGGCCGCTTCGAGACCCGGCGATGACAACAGCCACAGACACGGTGACACTTCGCGTCCTGCACGACGGCGCCAAACCGATCCACGACACCGGCGAGCCTTATCGCCTCGGGCTTCAGCGCGGACGCGACGACGTTTTGGAGGGCGCGCGGCTAGCTGACGGCCGACTCGTGTTCGACATCATGCTTCGGGTGAAGCCAGGACCGGATCCCGAGCGACCGGTCTTTCTGGGCGAGTTCGCGCAAGGGACCGCCGAAGCCCGCTTTCTGCATCTCGGTTGGAAACCGGACCGCCCCGGC
>CALAEG010000135.1 GCA_937890965.1 uncultured Caulobacteraceae bacterium
GCAGGCTGGCCGCGTGGGCCACGAAGCCGATGGCCGCCGGGCCGATCAGGATGCCGGCATATCCCAGGGTGGTGATTGCCGGCACGGCGACGGCTTCCGGCATGGCGGTCTGGCGGCCGGCGGCGGTGAAGAGGATGGGCACGATGTTGGAGCAGCCGGCGCCGACCAGGGCGTAGCCCACCAGCGCCACCGGCCAGGATCCCACGAGGGTGGCCAGCGCGAAGCCGCTCGCGGCGCAGAGGCCGCCGAACAGGATGGTGGCGCCGCCGCCGAACCGGTGCACGAGCCGGTCGCCGGTGAACCGGCCGATGGTCATGGTCAGGGCGAAGGCGGCGTAGCCCAGGCCGGCATAGGATTTCGCCATGCCGCGCACCGAGGAGAGAAAAAGCGCGCTCCAGTCGAGCACCGAGCCCTCTGTGAGAAAGACGATGAAGCAGAGGCTGCCGATGAACCAGACCACGCCGCGCGGAAAGGCGAAGGCCGGGCCCTCGCTCATGCCGCCATAGGTCAGCAGGTGCGGCGCGGCGATGCCCAGCAGGACGAGACAGAGCGCGCTGACCACCAGCGCGGCGATCAGCGGCGAGGCGCCGGCGCCCAGAAAGGCGGTGACCCCGACCGCCCCGGCGATCCCGCCAAGGCTGTAGAAGCCGTGGAAGCCCGACATCAGCGGCCGGCCGCTGTCGCGCTCGACCATGATGGCCTGGATGTTCGCCGAAACGTCGATCGCCCCCACCGCGCCGCCGAAGACGAACAGGACCGCGACCAGCAGCGGCAGGCTGGACGCCCAGGCCAGCACCGGCAGGGTGAGGCAGAGCGCCAGCGAGGCCGCCACGATCATCCGCCGGCAGCCGAACCGCGAGGTCAGCGCGCCGGCCAGCGGCATGGTGACGATGGAGCCTCCGCCCAGGCAGAGCAGCAAAAGGCCAAGCACGCCTTCGTCGATTCCGGCGCGCGCCTTGACGAACGGCACCAGCGGCGCCCAGGCGGCCGTGCCGAAACCGACGATCAGGAAGACCAGCCGCGTCGAAAAGGCGTCGCGAGCGGAGGTCGCGCTTCCGCTCGACGCCATGGAGCTCGCCTCTAGACCCTTTCTGGCTCAGATGGACTCATCTGAACCAGACAAAAAGGGTCTAGAATCATAAGGTTAGAGCATGTTCGAGCGGTGAAACCGCCTACACTTTCGCCTAACATGCTCTAGTCCGCGCCGGCCAGCGCCGCCTCGGCCAGGGACTTGGCGGTGGGATAGTCGGCCTTGCCGTTGGCGGCGCGGATCGACTGGGTGGTGGCCACGATCCGCTTGGGCGTCTTGTAGCCGGCCAGGTGCTTGCGCACGTGGGCGCGCAGCGCGGCCTCGTCGAGCTCATGGCCCTCGGTCAGGCGCACCACGCCGGTCACCGCCTGGCCCCACTTCTCGTCGGGCAGGCCGACCACCAGGGCGTCCTCGATGGAGTCGTGGGTCTTCAGCGCCTCCTCGACCTCTTCGGGGAAGACCTTCTCGCCGGCGGTGTTGATGCAGGCGCTGCCGCGGCCAAGCAGGGTGAGCGTCCCGTCGGTCTCCACCAGGCACCAGTCTCCGGGGATGGAATAGCGCACGCCGCGGATGGTGCGGAAGGTGCGCGCGGTCTTTTCCTCGTCCTTGTAATAGCCGACCGGATTGGGCGGGCCGATCGCCACCATGCCCGGAATGCCGGAGCCGGGCTCGACGATATTGTCGTTCTCGTCGAACACCTTGCAGCGCTCGCCCAGGATGAACTTGGCGGTCTGCACCTCGCCGCCCTTGGCCATGATCGACATGCCCATGCCGAGCGCCTCCGACGACGAGAAACCGTCCGACAGCATGGCGCCGGGCATGTGTTCCAGAAGCCCGGACTTGACCTCCAGGCTCCACATCACGCCCGAGGAGACGATCACGGCTATCGAGGAGACGTCGTACTTGCCGGGCGCGGCGTTCAGCGCGTTCAGGATCGGCTTGCCGAAGGAATCGCCGACGATCACCAGGGTCTGCGGCTTGTGCGCATCGATGGCGCGCAGCAGTTCCTCGGCGTCGAAGGCGCCGCTTTCCAGCAGGATGACGCAGCCGCCAGCCATCATGGTGCCCATGGAGGTCAAGAGGCCCGTGCCGTGCATCAGCGGCGGGGCGGGCAGGATGCGGCCGCCGGGGCCGGCATTGCGGGTCATTTCGGTCAGCTCGGCGGCCGTTTCCGGCACCGGTATACCCATGCGGCGAGCCTGGGCGGTGGTGATCTCGCGCAGGTCCTCGTGCGCCCACATCACGCCCTTGGGCATGCCGGTGGTGCCGCCGGTATAGATGAAGAACTGGTCCTCGCCGGACCGCTCGATATCCAGCGGCCCGCCATTGCCCTCGGCGGCCAGGTCCTCGAACCGCTCGGCGAAGGGGGCGACCTTGCCGTCCGGGCTGACCTCGATCCAGTTTTTCACGTTCGGCAGGCGAGGCCGGATCTCGGTGATGGCGTCGCGGAATTCTGACGAATAGACCACCGTCTGGGCGTCGGCATTGTCGAAAATGTACCAGACCTCTTCCGGCGTGTAGCGATAGTTGACGTTGACGTGGGTCAGCCGCGCCTTCCAGCCGGCGGCGAGCGCCATCAGATATTCCGGCCGGTTGCGCATATACATGGCGATCTTGTCGCCGGGCTTGGCGCCGCGGGCGATCAGGCCGCGCGCCATGTTGTTGGTCGCCTGGATGGCCTCGCCCCAGTTGATGACCCGGTCGCCGTGAATGAAGGCCGGCGCCTCGGGCGGTACGCCAAGGGCCACGGCGTCGAGAATGTCTCCGAAGTTCGAAAGCATCTTTCCAAACGTTCCTCTTATGGCCGCCTCGAGCAGGCGACGCTTTGGACGCAGAGTCCAACATGACGGCGGCCGGTTCAAGGCTTTGCACGGCTTGACGTTGCGGCGCCCGAGCCCGGCGCTGGTTTTCGCAGGCCTGGCTGCCTATCGTGGCCGCAAAACCCGGTGGGAGGATGCGCGTTGGACTTCAAGGACATCATCTACGCCGTCGATGGCCCGCTGGGCGTCATCACGCTGAACCGGCCGGCCTACCGCAACGCCCAGGGCTATCGGATGCTGGACGAGATCGACCTGGCCTTCGGTCTGGCCAAGGCGAACGCGGACGTGCGGGTGGTGATCGTGCGCGGCGCGGGCGGGGTCTTCTCCACCGGCCACGATCTCGGCACGCCGGAGGGGACCGAATACCGCGAGGCCCTTGGCGCCAGGCCGGGCATCGAGCGCTACGACCAGTTCAAGCGCTACAATCTCGACCTGCTGCTGGCCTGGCGCAATTTCCCGAAGCCGACCATCGCCATGGTCGAGGGCTACTGCATCTATGCCGGCTGGATGCTGGCCGCGGCCATGGACGTGGTGTTCGCCGCCGACAGCGCCGAGTTCCTCGGCGGCTTCGTCGAGTACAACACCATTCCCTGGGACATCGGCGTGCGCCGGGCCAAGGAGCTGGTCTTCGAAAGCCGCTT
>CALAEG010000136.1 GCA_937890965.1 uncultured Caulobacteraceae bacterium
CCAGTTCGGTCAGCGGCCGGTCGGCGATGACGATGCCGGCGGCGTGGGTCGAGGCGTTGCGATAGAGGCCCTCCAACTGCAGCGCCACCTCGAGCAGGCGCGCCACCTCCGGGTCGTCGGCCTTGGCCTGCTGCAGGCGGGGTTCGATCTCGACGGCGCGGGCGAGCGTCGTCGGGGCGGCCGGATTGTTCGGGATCATCTTGGCCAGCCGGTCGACCAGGCCCAGCGGCAGCTGCATCACCCGGCCGACGTCGCGCAGCACCGCGCGCGCCTGAAGCGAGCCGAAGGTGATGATCTGCGCCACCCGGTCGCGGCCGTACTTGGCCTGGACATAGGTGATCACCTCTTCGCGCCGCTCCTGGCAGAAGTCGATATCGAAGTCGGGCATGGAAACCCGCTCTGGGTTCAAAAACCGCTCGAAGATCAGGTTGTAGCGCAATGGGTCGACGCCCGTGATCAGCAGCGACCAGGCCACCAGCGAGCCGGCGCCGGAACCGCGGCCGGGGCCCACCGGTATCCCCTTCGACACCGCCCATTTCATGAAGTCGGAGACGATGAGGAAATAGCCGGAAAAACCCATGGACTGGATGACGCCGATCTCACGCTCCAGCCGCTCGTGATAGTCGGCGACCGGTACGGCCGGGGTGTGGGCGGCCAGCCGCAGGATCAGCCCCTCGCGCGCCTGGGCGGCCAGCTCGTCGGCCTCCGAGCGGCCATCGACGGTCGGGAAACGCGGCAGGATCGGATCGCGCTTGACCACCATGAAGGCGCAGCGCCGGGCGATGTCGATGGTGTTGTCGCAGGCCTCGGGCAGGTCGGCGAACAGATGGCGCATCTCCGCGGGCGTCTTGAAGCCGTGCTCGGCGGTGACGCGGCGGCGCTCGTCCTGGCCGATGAAGGCGCCGTCGGCGATGCAGAGCAGCGCATCGTGCGCCTGGTGCATGGTCCGCGCCGCGAAATAGACGTCGTTGGTGGCGACCAGGGGCGCGTCGTGCTCGTAGGCGAAGGCCACCAGCCCCGGCTCGGCGGCGGCCTCGGCGGCCAGGCCGTGGCGTTGCAACTCGACATAGAAGCGGTCGCCGAACACCGCCTGCATTTCGCTGAGCGCCGCATTGGCCTCGGCCGTGCGCCCGGCGGCGAACAGCGGGTCGACAGGCCCGTCCGGCCCGCCGGAGAGCAGGATCAGCCCCTCGGCATGGCTGGCGACGCGGGCCCAGGGGACCCCGGGCTCGGCGGTCGGCTCGATGTCGAGATAGGCGGCGGACGACAGCGCCATCAGGTTGAGATAGCCGGCCTCGTTCTGGGCCAGCAGGACCACGGTCGGCGTCCGCGCCCAGCGCTCGGGCGGGCCCTCGCCGATGCCGGTGACCGGCAGGGCGCAGCCGACGATCGGCTGGACGCCGGCCTCCTTGGTGGCGACGGAAAACTCCAGCGCCCCGAACAGGTTGGCCCGATCGGTCAGGGCCACGGCCGGCATGCCGGCCGCATGGGCCAGCGGCCCGATCGCCTCGGCCTTGATCGCGCCCTCGAGCAGCGAAAAGGCCGAGTGAACCCGCAGGTGGACAAAGCCCTCGCCCAAACCCCCGGCCGCATCCTCCGCCATCGCCTTCAGCCTCTCAAGATCCGCGACTCAGGCGACCAGATGCGCCACCGAACATACCATCCAAACAAACCCCGCCACCGACGCAAGCGCCAACGTCTCCCGAGCCAACCGAACCACCATTTTCGCCTCCTGAGTTGTACTTGTTTTGTTCTTATTCTTGTTTTGTTCTTGCCTGTCAAGCAGCGCGATTATGCTGTTTAGATAGGGCGTCCTCGAAGGAGGGGGACGCCCATGGTCCCCGAATCGGTGTGGCTTCTTGCCGAACGGCTCTTTGACGCGATGGAGGGCCTTGACCCGTCCGACGGAAGCACTTGGGGCGAACTCTCGCGCAGAAGACGGGACTTCTATCGGCTGAGCGTCGAGGGCCTTCTAGAAGATGAGAATCTACTGACGCGGGCGCTGGGCGACTACAACGCGGTAGATCGGGCTTGGGAGGAAGGCAAACAGCCGTAGATCAACGCAGAGGTAGCTCTCCTCCTCCTTCTCGATCACATGTAGAATCCCGACGTGCGGAACTTCAGGCTCAAGCTCCGGAATTGGGCCGGGCGTGCAGCCGACCACATGCGTAATTATCTGGTCGGGCTTGCCTAAAATGATACCTAGAACGAGATCGCGAAAGCCCTCGGGAGCCCCTCTACACTCGGCGAAGCAGGAGACGTACGCCGTCTTGGCAAGAAATCTGCCGAAAGAGCCGAAGTCCACGCC
>CALAEG010000137.1 GCA_937890965.1 uncultured Caulobacteraceae bacterium
CCGCACTTCGTGCGGTCCCCCTCCCCCTACGGTGGAGGATCAGGGCAGCAGCGCTTTCGCCGCCTCGGTGAAGGCGCGCCAGGCCGTGAAGGCCAGCGCGCCGCCGGTGCTGGCGCGGCGGACGCCGAGGTCGGCGAGTTCGGCGAGCGTCGGGCCGGGGTCGCGCAGCAGGACATTGACCGGGATCGGGGCCACGGCTTTGACGATGACGGCGATGTCCTCTTTCGTGCGCGGCCCGGGCGCATAAAGGCAGTCGGCGCCGGCCTCGCCATAGGCCTGCAGGCGCGCGATGGTCGCGGCCAGATCGGGCTGGCCGACCAGATAGCCCTCGCAGCGGCCGACCAGCACCACGCCGCTGGCGTCCTGATCGATCGCCGCCCGCGCCGCCTTCATCCGCTCGACGGCCAGGCCAAGCTCGAGCAAGCCGGGATCACCGCCGACGACGCGATCCTCGATGGAAAGCCCGGCGACGCCGGTCTCGACCGCCAGCCGCACATTGGCGTCGACACCCTCCGGCTCGACCGCGTAGCCGCCTTCGAAGTCGGCGTTGAACGGCAGGTCGATGGCGCCGGCCAGGGAGCGCAGGTGATCGAGCAGCTCATCGCGCTCGATCCCATAGTCCGGCCGCCCAAGCGTCAGCGCGAACCCCGAACTAGTCGAGGCCAGGGCCTTGAAGCCCATGGTTTGCAGGTGCAGCGCGCTGCCCAGGTCCCAGGGATTGGGCAGCACGAAAAAGCCGGACTCATGCAGGCGGCGAAAGGCCGCGCGTTTTTCGGCGACGGTGGTCATGGCGTTCATCCCCGCTGTTGGCCGAGGAAGATAGCCGCCAAACGCCCTCGAATCTCGCCGAAATCGGACGCCTAGAGCGCTGTTCGCTCCGATCGGAGCGGCGCTCTAGATTTTTCGCTGGTCGCGCTTTCTGGCGGAGAACCGGTTCCCACTTCGCCGGAAAGCGCTCTAGGCCGCGGCCGGAGCCTCGGCGGGGGCTTCGAGGCTGCTCATGGCGTCCGAGGTGACGACCACGCGGACGCCGACAAAGCGCATCTGGCCGTCGGCGAAGCTGATCTCATCGATGCCGACCGAGCGGCTGCGCTTGATCACCGACTCGTCGCGCAGGGTCAGGTGCAGCAGCATGTCGCCGCGATCGATGCCTTGTGTCTCGGCCTTGTCGATGGCCGAGCGCAGGTCGGCGATATCAGGCGCCCGCGGCGCGGTTATGGTTTGGGTCTTGCCGGCCTTGGCGCTCATCAGCTTGCCTCTTGGCGGCGATCAGACCATCGGCCCCCGTGAGGCCGCGCTCACGGGCGCCCATTCGAAACGAGCCTACCTGCGGCCGCCTTGGCCGGGATGAAAGAAGCCGGTTTCGTCGCTCACCGTCACCTGGCAGGCCTTGCCGGCGTCGTGGGCGGCGCGCGCGTGCTTGTGGGCCGCGGCGCGGACTTCCTCCTTCGAGGTGGAGGCATCGGTATAGTCGCCATTGTGCTCGACGGCCCAGCCATTGAGGTGACGCGTGACGGTGAAGATCTCACGATCTTGAAAGGCGGCGCGACCGGCGATCATGTTTGGCATCCCGTGGTTAAGCGGGCAACCATAGACGATTTGGCCGGGATTTGGGGAATTTTATCGCGAAATAACTCTCCAGGCCCGAATACGGCCAAGCTACTTCCGTTATACTCAGGGCTGCCCGACGAACACTCTAGACCCGGTCAATCGCGCGTCGCGGCCGGCTCGATGGTGACGCTTTCGCCACAGCCGCAGGCGTCGGTTTCGTTGGGATTGTGGAAGACGAACTTGGCCGAGAGCTTGCTCGCCTCGTAATCCACCTCGGAGCCCAGCAGGAAAAGCACCGCCTTGGGCTCGATGAGGATGGTGACGCCCTTGTCCTCGACGATCTCGTCGAGCGGACCCGCCGTCTCGGCATATTCGATGACGTATTCCTGGCCGGCGCAGCCGCCGTTCTTCACCCCAACGCGCAGGCCGGCATAGGGCTTCTCGGCTCGGCCCATGATCTCGCGCACGCGCTCGGCGGCGCGTTCCGTCAGGGTGACGACCTTGGGCCTTGGGCGGCGGGTGCGGGGTTCGGTTGCGGTTTCCATGGCGATCTAGAACATATTCAGTTGCAGCTTGGCCTCGTCGGACATGCGCGACGGATCCCACGGCGGATCGAAGACCAGGTTGACCGTGCAGGACTTGATGCCCTCGATGCCCATCACCGCATCCTCGACCCAGCCCGGCATTTCGCCGGCCACCGGGCAGCCCGGCGCGGTCAGGGTCATATCGATGGCCACGTCGCGATCGTCTGAGACGTCGACCTTGTAGATCAGGCCGAGCTCGTAGATGTCGACCGGGATTTCCGGGTCGAACACCGTCTTCAGCTGATCGACCAGCTGGTCGGTCAGGCCGTCGAGCTCCGCCTGGCTGAGCGCGGAAGCCTTGGGTTCATCTTCGAGTCGGGCGTCGGTCATTGGCGTGAAGCTTACGGTCTCTAGGTGAAAAAGGTCTGTGCTTTTTCAAGGGCGTCGACGAAGGCGTCGGCCTCCTTGATCGTATTATATAGGGCGAAAGAGGCGCGCGCGCTGGCGGTGACGCCGAAACGCCGCATCAGCGGCTCGGCGCAGTGGGTTCCGGCCCGCACGGCCACCCCGTAACGGTCGAGCAGCTGGGCGATGTCGTGGGCGTGGGCGCCCTCGACATTGAACGAGAAAATGGCGCCCTTGCCCGGCGCCGTGCCGATCTCGGTCAGCCAGTTGGCCCCGTTCAGCCGCGTCCTCATGTGGGCATAGAGGGCGTGTTCGTGGACGGCGATGGCCGGGCGATCCAGTTCGCTCAGCCAGTCGATGGCCGCGCCAAGGCCGATGGCTTCGAGGATCGGCGGCGTGCCGGCCTCGAACCGGTGCGGCGGCTCGCCATAGGTGATGTCGTCCAGCATGACGTGGCCGATCATCTCGCCGCCACCCTGGTAGGGCGGCAGCGCCGCCAGCCGCTCGGCCTTGCCGTACAGCACCCCGATGCCGGTGGGGCCGTAGAGCTTGTGGCCGGAAAAGGCGTAGAAATCGACGTCGAGCGCGGCCACATCCACGCTCTGGTGCACGATGGCCTGGCAGCCGTCGAGCAGCACCGGAACGCCCATGGCGTGGGCGGCTGCGATGATCTCGGCAACCGGATTGACCGTGCCCAGCACGTTGGACATGTGGGTGATGGCCACCATCCGCGTCTTCGGGCCCAGCAGGGCGTAGAAGGCGTCCATGTCCAGCCGCCCGTCGTCGGTCACCGGCACGAACTTCAACACCACGCCCTTGCGCTCGCGCAGGAAGTGCCAGGGCACGATGTTGGCGTGGTGCTCCATTTCCGAGAGCAGGATCTCGTCGCCCGTATGCAGGTCCAGGCCGAAGGAGGCGGCGACCAGGTTGATCGCCTCGGTGCCGCCCTTGGTGAAGATGATTTCATTGGCGCTGGGCGCGTTGATCAGCCCCCGCGCGCTTTCGCGGGCCTTTTCGTAGGCTTCGGTGGTTTCGTTGGCCAGGGTGTGCAGGCCGCGGTGGACGTTGGCGTAGCTGCCCTCCATCGCAGCGGTCATCGCCTGGATCACCGCCCGCGGCTTCTGCGCCGAGGCGGCATTGTCCAGATAGACCAGCGGGTAGCCGTTCACCTGGCGGGACAGGATCGGGAACTGATCGCGGATGGTTTCGGGATCGAAACTCATTGCGCCGCCCTCAACCGCTCGGCCACCCATGCGCGGGCGATGTCGCGGGCGCCTTCGTGCTCGATGCGGTCAACGACCTCGCCGACGAACGCCTCGGTGAGCAACCCACGCGCTTCCGGGTCCGGGATGCCGCGCTGGGCCATGTAGAACAGCGCTTCCTCGTCCAACGCCCCCACCGTATTGCCGTGGCTGCACGAGACGTCGTCGGCGTAGATTTCCAGCTCCGGCTTGGCGTCCACCTCGGCCCGCTCGGAGAGGATCAGGGCGTGGTGGCCCATCCGGGCGTCGGTCCCGTCGGCGCCGCGGTTGACGATGATGCGCCCCTGGAAGACGCCGCGCGCCTGGTCGCGCACGCAGCCCTTGGTGAGCTGCCCAGTGGTCGCGCCGAGGTGGTTGTGGATCACCTCGCTGGTCAAGTCGCCGCGCCGTTCGCCGCCCAGCAGATAGACGCCGTCCAGCCGCGCCTTGGCGGCCGTTCCGTGGCGCAGGCGGGTCTCGAAGCGCTGGCGCTTGGCGCCCCTGGTCAGCGCCGTCTGGGCGAAGTCGGCGTGGGATCCCAGTTCGACCTCGGCGGTGGCGACCGCGATAGCGTCATCCGCCTCGTCGATGAGCACGACGCGTTGCAGCCTCGCCCCCTCGCCCAGCCGGATATCCAGTTCCACGTCGGCGACATAGGCCGCGCCGGCGCCCTCATGGGTCTCTAGCAGCGTCAGCACCACGCCGGGTTCGAGGGCTATGCTCAGCGCCGAATGGTGAGCGGTTCCATGGGCTTGATTGACAAACCTCAGGGCGATCGTCCGCGACGCGTCAGCGCTGATCACCACCGGACCGGCGCCGGAGAGCCGGCGGCCGTTCAGGAAGGTGACGGTCTCGTCCGCCAGGTCGTCGAACGGACCAGGTTTCAGCGCCGCCGCATCGCCCGGCGGCGAGGCGGCCGGCAGGGTGCGGATCAGGCCGCGCAGATCGGTCCAGCGCCAGTCCTCGTCGCGGCGCGACGGCAGCTCGGCGACGTCGCCAGTCTTAAGGGCGCTGCCCAGGCTCACGCTGGGACCTTCGAATATTTGTCGTAGCCTTCGCGCTCCAGCTCGTGGGCCAGGTCCGGTCCGCCCGAGGCGGCGATGCGGCCGGCGGCCAGGACGTGGACGCGGTCGGGGCGGATATAGTCGAGCAGGCGCTGATAGTGGGTGATGACCAGCATGGCGCGGTCGGGCGCGCGGGCGGCGTTGACCCCGTCGGCCACCACGCGCAGGGCGTCGATATCCAGGCCGGAATCGGTCTCGTCGAGGATCAGCAAGCGCGGCGAAAACAGCGACATTTGGAAGATCTCCATCCGCTTCTTCTCGCCGCCGGAGAAGCCGACATTCAGCGGTCGCCTGAGCATGTCGAATTCGATCTTCAGCGCCGCGGCCTTCTCGCGCGCCAGCTTCAGGAAGGCCGGCGCCGCGATCTCGTCCTCGCCGCGCGCCTTGCGCTGGGCGTTCAGCGCCGTGCGCAGGAAGGTCAGCCCGGGCACGCCGGGCAGCTCCAGCGGGTATTGGAAGGACAGGAAGACGCCCTTGGCCGAGCGCTGATCGGGCGTCATCGCGAGCAGGTCCTCGCCGTCATAGGTGGCCGAGCCGCTGGTCACCTCATAGCCCGGCCGTCCGGCCAGGGCGTAGGCCAGGGTCGACTTGCCGGCTCCGTTCGGCCCCATGATGGCGTGCACTTCGCCGGCCGGCAGATCGAGCGTCAGGCCCTTGATGATCTCCGCCTCGGCGACGCGAACGTGCAGGTCATGAATCGAAAGCATTACGCGCGGGTCTCCAACGGCTTCAGGAACTCCAGCCGATTGCCGAAGGGGTCGTAGATGTAGATGCGCTCGTGGCCGGGCAGGTCTTCGTCGTCGACCACCTGGAACCCGCCGGCGCGGGCGCGGGCGGCCAGCGCCTGAACGTCGTCGACGCGAAAAGCGATGTGGGCCTTCTTCGCCGGGGTGAACGGCGTTTCGACGCCCAGATGCACCTTCACTGCCGCGCTCTCGAACCAGCAGCCGCCGCGCTTGGCCAGTTCCGGCGGTTTCGGCTGTTCGGGCAGGCCGAGCAGGTCGCGATAGAAGCCGCGCGCCCTCTCCTCCTCGCCCGCCGGCATGGCCGCCTGGACGTGATCGATGGCTTCGAGTCTCATCCGACGCTGCCCTCGAGGCTGATGGCCACCAGCTTCTGCGCCTCGACGGCGAATTCCATCGGCAGTTCCTGCAGGACTTCGCGGACGAAACCGTTGACCAAGAGGGCGACCGCGTCTTCCTGGGAAAGGCCGCGCTGCATGACGTAGAAGAGCTGCTCTTCCGACAGCCGCGTCGTCGTCGCCTCGTGCTCCAGCCGCGCGGTGGCGTTACGCGCCTCGATGTAAGGCACGGTGTGCGCCGCGCAGGACTTGCCGATCAGCAGGCTGTCGCACTGGGTGAAGTTGCGGGCGTTGGCCGCCTTGGGGTGGGCCGAGACCAGGCCGCGATAGGTGTTGGACGAGCCGCCGGCCGAGATGCCCTTGGAGATGATCCGCGAGCGGGTGTCGCGGCCAAGATGGATCATCTTGGTGCCGGTATCGGCCTGCTGACGGTTGTTGGTCACCGCGATCGAGTAGAATTCTCCCGAAGAACCGTCGCCGCGCAGGATGCAGGACGGGTATTTCCAGGTGATCGCCGAACCGGTCTCGACCTGCGTCCAGGACACTTTCGAGCGGTCGCCGCGGCAGTCGCCGCGCTTGGTGACGAAGTTGTAGATGCCGCCCTTGCCTTGCGCGTCGCCCGGATACCAGTTCTGCACCGTCGAGTATTTGATCTCGGCGTCGTCCAGGGCGATCAGCTCGACCACGGCGGCGTGCAGCTGGTTCTCATCGCGCATCGGCGCGGTGCAGCCCTCGAGATAGGAGACGTAGGCGCCCTTGTCGGCGATGATCAGGGTGCGCTCGAACTGGCCGGATTCCGCGGCGTTGATGCGGAAATAGGTGGAAAGCTCCATCGGGCAGCGCACGCCCGGCGGCACATAGACGAAGCTGCCGTCGGAAAAGACCGCGCTGTTCAGGCAGGCGAAATAGTTGTCCGAGACCGGCACCACCGAGCCCAGATATTGCCGCACCAGATCGCCGTGCTCGCGGATCGCTTCCGACATCGAACAGAAGATCACGCCGACCTTGGCCAGCTCGGCCTTGAAGGTGGTGACCACCGAGACACTGTCGAACACCGCATCCACGGCGTATTTCGGCGCGCCCTGAACCCCGGCCAGGACTTCCTGTTCCCGCAAGGGGATGCCGAGCTTGGCGTAGGTGGCCAGCACCTCCGGATCGACGTCGTCCAGCGACATCGGCCCGGCCTTGGTCTTCGGCGCGGCGTAATAATAGCTGTCCTGATAGTCGATCGGCGCGTGGTGGATCTTGGCCCAATGCGGCTCCTCGAGCGCCAGCCAGCGCTCGAAGGCTTCCAGGCGCCATTGCAGCATCCAGTCCGGCTCGTCCTTCTTGGCCGAGATGAAGCGCACCGTGTCGGCATTCAGGCCCTTGGGCGCGAACTCCTGGTCCAGCGTGGTGACGAAGCCGTGTTTATAGGCCTCGAGCGCCTCGACCTGATCGACGGTTTGTTTGACGGCTGCCATGACCCGATCCCTTTACGCGGCCGTCGCGCGATGGCGCGCGGATATGCGGCCATAGACCGCCAGCCAGACCTCGGCGAAGCGCCGCCAGTCGTCTTGCGTGGTCGCCCAGCCGCCGCTGACGCGGATCGCCTGGCCCGCCAGCTTCTCGAAGCCCATGGCGCTGAGCACGTGGCTGGGCGTCACCTTGCCGGACGAACAGGCGGCGCCGGCCGAGACCATGACGCCGTCAAGATCCAGCGCCATCACCTGCCGCTCGGCGTCGAAGCCGGGTGTGGCGAAACAGAGCACGCTGGGCAGGCGGTTGGCGCCTGAGCCAAAGACGGTGATGTTGGCGTGCCGCATGAGACGCGCCTGGGCGGCATCGCGCCATTCGGCCTGGGCGGCGAAATGGGCCAGCCCGCGCTCGGCGGCAGAGGCCGCCGCGCCGAAGCCCGCTATGCCGGCGACATTCTCGGTGCCGGCGCGACGGCCGCGCTCCTGGCCGCCGCCATGCACCCGCCGCGCGATCACCGCGCCCGGTCCGGCGACCAGGGCGCCGACGCCTTGCGGCCCGCCCAGCTTATGGCCGGACAGCGCCAGGGTGTCGGCGTCGAGTTCACCCATATCGACCGCGATCTTGCCGACAGCCTGCACCGCGTCGACATGCAGCCGCCCGCCAGCCTCGTGGATCAGGGCGGCGGCCTCGGCCACCGGCTGGATCACACCGGTCTCGTTATTGGCCAGCGACAGGGCCGCAAACACCGGCCCGTCATCCTTGGTCCAGCGCTTCAGCCGCGCGGCCAGCCAGTCGAGATCGGCGAGGCCGTCGGCGGTCACCGGCCAGCCCTCGACCACATGGCCGCCGGCCAGGGTGTTCTCCATGACGCTGGCGTGCTCAGCCAGCCCGATCAGGGGCCGGCGCACGCCGGTCGCGAAAGCGCTTTCGATGGCCAGCGCATTGGCCTCGGTGCCGCCGCTGGTGAAGGTCACCGCTTCGTCCGGCGCGCCCACCAGGGCGGCCACCTGGATTCGGGCGAGTTCGACCGCGGCGCGCGCCTTGCGCCCCGCCCCATGCACCGACGAGGGATTGCCGCCGATGGTCAGCGCGCGGGCGACCGCTTGCGCCGCCTCAGAGCGGATCGGCGCGGTGGCGTTATAGTCGAGATAGACCGAACTCATGCTGCCACCGCCGGTTCGCGGCGCAGATGGCCGCTCAGCACGTCGGCGAGCGAGACGCTGGCCAGATAGTCCTGGATCTGCCGGCCGGTCTCTTCCCAGAGGTCGTGGGTCAGACAGCGCGCGCCGCCACGCATGCAGCCGATCGCGCCGTCCTTGCCGCCGCAACGGGTGGCGCGCAACGGCTCGTCGACGGCGGTGACCACCTCGGCGATCGTGGTCTCCTCCGCCGGCCGCGCAAGGCGATAGCCGCCGCCCGGTCCGCGCGCCGAGACCACCAGGCCGCGCCGCCGCATGCGCGCGAACAGCTGCTCAAGATAGGCCACGGAGAGTTGCTGGCGTTCGGCGATCTCGGCCAGAGAAACGGCGCGCCGATCGGCATGACCGGCCAGGTCGGTCATGGCCATCACCGCATAGCGGCCCTTGGTGCTGAGCTTCATGGCCTATCCCTCGTCCAAGCCCGGGAGTCTAGAATCCGTGCGTTTGAAACGCCGCCTGTGCTAAGAGCCGACGCCTTCCGGCGAGCGTCCCTATATTCAAGGGGCTGATCTAGGAAGACCGAGTAATTTAGTCAACTATGCAAATTCCCAATTCGAGTCGGAGACGACATGCCTGAAGTGGTTCTGACTGGAGCAGCCGGTCGGATCGAAGGACGCTATTCCCCCGGAAAGCGCGAGGGGGCGCCGATCGCGCTGATCATGCACCCGCATCCGCGCGCCGGCGGCAACATGAACCACCCGGTGGTGGCCCAGCTCTTCCTGTTGTTCATGAAGCGCGGCTTTTCGGTGCTGCGCTTCAACCTGCGCGGCGTTGGCCGCAGCCAGGGCGAGTTCGACGCCGGCATCGGCGAACTGGCCGACGCGGCCACGGCGCTGGACTGGCTGCAGACCATCAATCCCGCCGCCTCGCAGACCTGGGTCGCCGGCTACAGTTTCGGCGCCTATATCGGCATGCAGCTGCTGATGCGCCGGCCGGAGACCGACGGCTTCATCTCGGTCTCGCCGCCAACCAACGCCTATGATTTCAGCTTCCTGGCCCCCTGCCCGGCCTCGGGCCTCTTCCTGCACGGCTCGGCCGACACCGTTGTGCCGCCGACCGAGGTCGAGCGCGTGGTGACCAAGCTGCGCACGCAGAAGGGCATCGTCATCGACTACGACGTCATCGAAGGCGCCGACCACTTCTGGGGCCACAACCTGCCCGACGTCGAAAGCCACGTGGCCAACTACCTCGACAAGCGCCTGGCGGCGGATCCGGCTTAGAGCGCGTCCCTTCCCCCTTGCGGGAGAAGGTGGCCCCGAAGGGGTCGGATGAGGGGTCGATCGCCCTATCCGCCTGAAACGGTGACGCTACCCGGAAATCGCCGCGCGACCCCTTGTCTGTTTGGGAGCGTGTTAGGCTGAGGCTGTCTTCCGGGACGTCC
>CALAEG010000138.1 GCA_937890965.1 uncultured Caulobacteraceae bacterium
TTGTTCCAGACCTTCACGAAGTCTTTCACAAACCGCGCGTGTCCATCGCGGCTCGCATAGACCTCGGCGACGGCGCGAAGCTGGCTGTTGGAGCCGAAGATCAGGTCGCTGCGCGTCGCCTTGAACCGCGCCTCGCCGGTCGCGCGGTCGGCAAGGGTGAAGGTCATGCCGGCCTCGTCGTCCTTCCTCCATTCATAATCCATGCTCGTCAGCACGGTGAAGAAGTCGTTGGTGAGCGCACCGACGCGATCGGTGAAGATGCCATGGGCCGACCCGTCGTAATTCGCGCCCATCGCCCTCAGCCCGCCGACCAGCGCGACCCATTCGGGCGCGCTGAGCGCGAGGAGTTGCGCCTTGTCGAGGAACATCTCCTCGGGCGCGACGCCCTGGGCGATGTCCATGAACCGCTCGTCGAGGTAGTTGCGGAAACCGTCGGCCACCGGCTTCAGCCAATCGGTCATCTCGATGTCGGTGAGCGCCTGGGTCGTGTCCCGGCGCCCCGGGGTGAAGGGAACCGAGATCGGCGCGCCGGCGTCGGACGCCGCTTTCTCAAGCGCCGCGCAGCCGCCCAGCACGATGAGGTCCGCGAGCGAAACCTTGGGGCCGCCACCCTGCCGGCCGTTGAAGTCCTCGAACACGCCCTGAAGCGCCGCGATTACGGGCAGGGTTCGCCGGTTGACCGCCCAATCCTTCTGCGGCGCCAGCGCAAGCCGCGCCCCGTTCGGGCCGCCGCGCTTATCGCTGTTGCGGTAGGTGGCGGCGGCAGAAAACGCCGTGAAAACCAGGTCGGACGCCGAGAGGCCCGTGGCCAGGATCGAGGACTTGAGCGCCGCGATGTCCGGCTCGCCGATCACATCATGGCCGCCGGGCGGGATGGGGTCCTGCCACAGAAGATCATCCTCAAGCCGTTTTTCAGGCCCGAGGTAACGTTCCCGAGGCCCCATGTCGCGATGGGTCAACTTGTACCACGCCTTGGAAAAGGCCTGGGTCAAGGCGTCGAAATCGCCCAGGAACTTCTCGCAGACCGCGCGATAGGCGGGGTCTGTCTTGAGGGCGATGTCGCTGGTCATCATCATCAGCGGGTTCATCTGGCCGGGGATGTGCGCGTCCGGGGTCTTGGGCGCGCCGGGGTCCGCCGGGGTCCATTGCAGCGCGCCGGCCGGACTTCTCGTCTGCGTCCACTCGAACCTGAACAGGTTTTCCAGATAGCTGTTGTCCCATTGTGTCGGATTGGGCGTCCAGCTGCCTTCGATGCCGTTGGTCATGGCATATTGGGCGAAGCCGGTGCCCTCCGGATTTTGCCAGCCCAGGCCCATCGCCTCGATCGGCGCCAGTTCCGGCGGAGGCCCGACCTCGCCGGCGGCGACCATGCCATGGCTCTTGCCGAAGGCGTGGCCGCCGGCGATTAGCGCGACGGTTTCCTCATCGTTCATGGCCATTCGGGTGAAGCTGATGCGGATGTCGCGCGCCGAACCCATGGGGTCGCCGTTGGCGTAGGGGCCTTCCGGGTTGACGTAGATCAGCGCCTGATGCGTGGCGGCGAGGGGATTTTCAAGGTCATAGTCGGCATCGCCATTTTGGCCGCGCCAGCGCTTGTCGCGGGTGACCATGCTGTCGAAGGAGGACACATCCTTCGGGTTCCACACCTCGGGGCCCCAATAGGTGCTGGTGTCGGCCTCCCACGCGTCCCGCCGACCGCCCCCGAAGCCGTAGGTTGGGAACCCCATGATCTCCAGGGCGCAATTGCCGGTCAGGATCATCAGATCGCCCCAGGAGAGCGCGTTGCCGTATTTCTGTTTGATCGGCCAGATCAGGCGGCGCGACTTGTCTGTGTTGCCGTTGTCCCACCAGCTCTCGATTGGCGCAAAGCGCTGCCTGGCCTCGCCGGCGCCGCCGCGGCCGTCGGCGATGCGATAGGTTCCCGCCGCGTGCCAGGCCATGCGGATCATCTGCGGCCCGTAGTTGCCGTAGTCCGACGGCCACCAGGCCACCGTGGAGGTCAGAAAGCCCTTGATGTCCCGCTTGAGCGCCGCGAAGTCGATCGTGTTGAATTCGGCGGCATAGTCGAAGTCTTCACCCAGCGGATCGGCCTGCGGCCCGTTTTGGTGCAGGAACTCGACCTTCAGACGGTTCGGATACCAGTCGGACAGGGACGGGGGCGCGCCCATGGCGCCGCCGATGCGGTCTCCGCCAAACGGACAGGCGCCGGTCATCTCGTGGCTTTGGGTGTTGGTCTTGTCGTCCTTGATCTCGAGCACAATAGAATCCTTCATGAGGAGGTAAGAACGCGCGTCTCTGATAAGTCAGAATCCGGGTGCAGTTCGCTGAGCGCGGCGCTTGGCCAGCGACGTCACTCTGCAAAAACGCGCCGACGCGCGCACTGTTTCCCTATGCGAAAAATATAACTCCTTAAGCTGCTTGCGTTGCGCCATCCGATATTTGGCCTCAA
>CALAEG010000139.1 GCA_937890965.1 uncultured Caulobacteraceae bacterium
GGCGATCTCCTAGGCGCTGTAATGCCATCGAGGCGAGCGCCTTTTCCGAACCGCTCAGGCGGCTGTTCATCAGCTCGGTGGCGCCCGACATGATCGAATATTCCGCGCCCCGCCGCATCAGGCGAAGCTCGCCTTCGCCGTTGGGTATCTGGGCGGTGTCGAGAAGCAACCAGGGGATCAAGGCAGACTCGCGGGTTCGACGGGGCTGGGCCTTTTGACCACGCTCCAGATGGGATGTAAGCGGCCTTTCGTTTCTCCGCCGCGGAGACCGCGCCGATGACCGATATCCTGCTGCCGCTCCTGGCCTTCACCGCCGCCGCGGCCGTGCTGACCATCACCCCCGGCGCCGACACCGCCATGGTACTCAGAACCTCGACCTCGGATGGGCCTCGCGCCGGCGTGGCGACGGCGTTGGGCATCTGCCTGGGCCTGCTGGTCTGGGGCGCCGGCGCCGCGTTTGGATTGACCGCCCTGCTGGCGGCGTCGGCGCTGGCCTTCACCGTGCTGAAATGGCTGGGCGCCGCCTATCTGGTCTATCTGGGCGTCCGTCTGCTGCTGAGGCCGAGATCGGCGCTGGCCCCGGACGGCGGCTCCGCGGCGAACCGCGCCGGCAGCCTTGGCGCGTTTCGCCGGGGCCTGCTGACCAACCTGCTCAATCCCAAGGTGGGGGTCTTCTACATCAGCTTCCTGCCGCAGTTCATTCCGCACGGCGTCAATGTCGCCGCCTTTTCGCTGTTTCTCGCCGGCGTGCATGTGGCGTTGTCGCTGATCTGGCTCTGCCTGCTGGTCGCGCTCACCGTGCCGCTGGCGCGCGTCCTTAGCCGACCTGCCGTCGTGCGCGGACTGGACCGGCTGACAGGTTGCGTTTTTGTCGGTTTCGGCCTGAGGCTGGCCCTGAGCGAACACCCTTAGGGCCATGGCCGCCTTCGACGTCGCGGTGATCGGACTGGGCGCCATGGGCGCGGCGACGCTCTACGAGCTGGCGGCGCGCGGCCAACGAGTCATCGGCACCGACCGATTCGAGCCCGGCCACGCCTTCGGCTCCTCGCACGGCGAGAGCCGGCTGATCCGGCTGGCCTATTCCGAGGACCCGGCCTATGTGCCGCTGGTCCGCTTGGCCTATCGAAACTGGCGGCGGCTGGAAGCCCTGACCGGAGAGCGGGTCCTCAATCTCACCGGCATCGTCGAGGCGGGCCCTCCCGGCTCACCCATGGTCGCCGCCTCGCTGGCCTCGGCGGTCGAGCACGGGCTGGCCCATGAGATCCTGTCGCCGGCCCAGGTCGTGGCGCGGTTCCCCGCCTTCGACCTGCCCGCCGACTGGGACTGCGTCTTCCAGCCGGATGCCGGCTTCCTGGAGCCGGAAAAGGCCATCGGCCTTTATCTGAAGTCAGCCGCGAACCTGGGTGCGGTGAGCCGGACCCAGACCAAGGTCCTCGATGTCCAGCCGACGGGCGACCACGTCGTCATCCGCCTGGAGGGCGGCGAACGCATCGAGGCGGGGACAGCGGTGATCGCCGCCGGCGCCTGGATCGGAGAACTCGCGCCGGTTCTGGCGCCCCACCTGAGGCTCACCCGCCAGGTCCTGGTCTGGTTCGAACCCAACCAAGCCGAGTTGGTCACCCCGGACCGGTTTCCGGTCTTCATGCTCGAGACCGCCGACGACGTCATCTATGGCGTCCCCGACTTCCGCGGAACCGGCGTCAAGGCCGCCTCGCACAATCCGTGCGGCGACCTGGCCAGCGCCGACGCCGCCCGGCCGGACGTGGACGCCGCCGACATCGAGCGGGTGCACAAGGTGCTGCGCGAACTGATCCCCGCGGCGGCCGGGCGGCCGCGCCGGACGGAAACCTGCCTCTATACCCGCAGTCCCGACGAGCATTTCATCATCGGCCTGCACCCGGACGCCACCTCGCCATCACCGGCGCCACCGACAAGCCGATCGGCCTCTTTGCGCCTGAACG
>CALAEG010000140.1 GCA_937890965.1 uncultured Caulobacteraceae bacterium
GTCGAGCATCACAGCCTCCAGCTTCTCCCGGAAATCCGCCAGCCGCCGGTCGCCTACCCGGCCGATGCGCGGGTTGCCGGCCTGGGCGGTGGCGAACAGCAGGCAGGTGTCGTTGGTCGATCGGTCGCCGTCCACCGTCACCGAATTGAAGGTCGAGCGGGTATAGAGCGAGACCAGGGTCTGCAGCGCCGCGGCCGAGATGGCCGCGTCGGTGACCACGAAGGCCAGCATGGTGGCCATGTCCGGCGCGATCATGCCCGAGCCCTTGACGATGCCGGCGATATGCACGGGAACCCCGTCGATCTCGGCGGTGGCGTAGGACCCCTTGGCGAAGGTGTCGGTGGTCATGATGGCGCGCGCCGCGTCCAACCAGGCGTCGGTGTTCAGGCGCGATTCCAACTCGGCGGCGTGCGGGGTGATCTTGGCGTCGTCCAGCACCACGCCGATGACCCCGGTCGAGGCCATCAGCACGTCGCGCTGGCGGCAATCCAGCCGCTTGGCGATGCTTGAAGCGACCCGCCTGGCCGCGTCCGCGCCCGGCCGGCCGGTGAAGGAATTGGCGCAGCCGGCGTTGACGATGAGAGCGCAGACCCCCTCGCCGCCGGAGACCTCCAGCTGACGCTTGCACCAGTCGACCGGCGCCGAGCCGACGCCGTGGCGGGTGAAGACGCCGGCGCAGGCCGTGCCCTCGGCGAAGCGCATCAGCAGAAGATCGTCGCGCTCCTGCTTGTAGAAGCCGCCCCTGGCCGTGGCGATCTCGACGCCGGCGATGGGCGGAATGGCCGGAAAAGCCACGGCCAGGGGCGAAATCGGATAGTCCGGATTGGCGGTCGCCGCGGGCTTGGCCGGGCGTTTGGCCGTGGCGCGTTTCAGCGCGCTGGCCAGCGGATCCAGCGCGCGCTCCAGCGTCTGGCCGACCCGTTCGGCGGGATTGGCGGCGTTCGGCCGGTCGGTTTTCTCGGTCATGGCGTCTTCGTCTGTTGAGCGGGTGGGGATGCGGAGGCGGGCGGCGGCGGCGGGGCCGATGCCGGTTCGGGCGCGGCGTCCGGCGACTTCACCGGCGGTGGGATAAGGAGCTTGACCTGGCTGCGGCGGCGCAGCTTTTCCAACAGGTCGCGCACCTCGTTATAGGTGAGAAAGCGGACGATCTGCGGGCGGGCGGCCTCGAGCGAGACAGGGGTCTCCAGCCGGCGATCCTCGACCTTCATGACCACCCAGCCGGCGTCGGTCTGGAACGGCCCGAGCAGGTCGCCGGTCTTGGCGGTCTTGAGCACGTCGGCATAGGCCGGCGGCATCACATCGATGGTGAAATAGCCGAGGTCGCCGCCATTGAAGCGGGTCGCCGCATCGACGGAGCGCTGCATGGCCAGGGTGTCGAAGGAGCCACCGGCCGCCAAAAGCTTCTTCACCGCCTGGGCGTCGGCCTGGTTCGACAGCACGATCTGGCGGGCGTGGAACTCATCGGCCTGTTTCGAGAGCTTCAGCTCCTCATCGTAGAGCCCGCGGATCGAACTCTCGCTCACCGTCTTTTCGACCATGGATTCGACCAGCATGTCGCCCAGGATGCGCTCGCGCGCCGCCGCCAGCCGGCGCCTGGTCCGCGGATCGTTGGCCAGGTTGCGTTTGGTCGCCTCGCCCGCCAGCAGCTTCTGGTCGATCACCTCGTCAAGGGCCTGATGGAAAAGCGCGGACGAGGAGTCCAGCGGGTCGCCCTCGCCGATCAGGCCCTGGGCGGCCGCCTCGCGCTTGACGTCGGAGGCCCAGACCGTCTGCCCGTCCACCGTCGCCACCGCGCTGTCGCCGGCCTGCGGCGGCTGGTTCGTCGGGTTGTGCCGGCCGCACGCCGCCAGAGTCAGCAGGCAAACAAACCCCGCGGCGACAAAGCGCGCGCGATTTCCAGTCTTGCCTGACGTTGGGTTCATGCGATTGAACTGCAGCTGACAGCGGAAGGCGCGCCATACGCCCGAGCGAAGAGCGCGCCTAGACAAAAGCAAGGAGAGACTGGGATGAAACTCTACAACTCCATCGGACCGAACCCGCGGGTGGTGAAAATGTTCATCGCCGAAAAGGGTCTCGACATCCCGCGTGTCGACGTCGACCTCATGGCCGGCGAGAACCGCAAGGAGCCCTATCTGCGGAAGAACCCGGCCGGCCAGTTGCCGGTGCTGGAGCTGGACGACGGGCAGACCATCTCCGAAATCCTCCCGATCTGCGAATATATCGAAGAGGTGCATCCCACCCCGCCGCTGATCGGAACCACGCCGAAGGAACGCGCCGAGACGCGCATGTGGACGCGGCGGATCGACCTCAACATCTGCGAGCCGATGGCCAACGGCTTCCGCTTTTCCAACGGCCTGCCCCTGTTCCAGAGCCGCGTGCACTGCATTCCGCAGGCCGCCGACGACCTGAAGGCTATTGCGGCCGAAAAGCTGGTGTGGCTCGACGGCCTGGTGGCCGGCCGCGACTTCATCGTCGGCGACCGGATCACGCTGGCCGACATCCTGCTGTTCGGCTTCATCGAGTTCGGCGCCCAGGTCGGCCAGCCGCTGGCGCCGGCCAACAAGACGCTCACCGCCTGGCGTGAACGCATGGCCGCGCGGCCAAGCGCCGCGGCGAGCGCCTGACGCAGCGGCCATCCCGCCGCGTTGACAGCGAAGGGGTCGCTGCTTAAGTCTCGCGCGGGCTTTAACGAGCGGTATTCAAACGGGCTTGGCGCTTTTCCTTCAAAGGCCTGGCGCGGCCGGCGCGCCGCCTGAAGTGTAATCCGGAACCCCTAAATGCTCGGCCTCGCCAAAAAGCTGTTCGGCTCGTCAAACGATCGCAAGGTCAAGGCGATGGGCGCCAAGGTGGCGGCCATCAACGCCCTTGAACGTCAGTACGAGGCGTTGTCCGACGACGATCTGCGCGGCAAGACCGAGGTTTTCCGCGCCCGTCTGGCGGCCGGCGAAACCCTGGAGGACCTGCTGGTCGAGGCCTTCGCCGCCGTGCGCGAAGCCGCCAAGCGCACGCTGGGCCAGCGCCATTACGACGTGCAGCTGGTCGGCGGCATGGTGCTGCACAACGGCGGCATCGCCGAAATGCGCACCGGCGAGGGCAAGACCCTGGTGGCGACCCTGCCGGTCTATCTGAACGCGCTTGCGGCCAAGGGCGTGCATCTGGTCACGGTCAACGACTACCTCGCCACCCGCGACGCCGAATGGATGGGCCAGATCTATCGCTTCCTCGGCATGAGCGTCGGCGTGATCGTCAACGGCCTCAGCCAGGGCGAGCGGCAAAGGGCCTATGGCAGCGACATCACCTACGGCACCAATAACGAGTTCGGCTTCGACTATCTGCGCGACAACCTGGTCTATTCGGTCGGGGAAATGGTCCAGCGCGGGCACAATTTCGCGATCGTCGACGAGGTCGACTCCATCCTGATCGACGAGGCGCGCACGCCGTTGATCATTTCGGGTCCGACCGAGGACCGCTCCGAACTCTATCGCACCATGGACAAGATGGTCCGCGAGCTGATCGAGGACCCGGAAACCTTCGACCACGACGAAAAACAGAAACAGGCCATGCTGACCGAGTACGGCTCGGAGCGGGTCGAGGAGATGGTCGAGCAGGGCGGCCATCTGGCGCAGGATTCGGCCGGGCTCTACGACCCGGCCAATATTTCGCTGGTTCACCACGTCAATCAGGCGCTGCGCGCCAACAAGCTCTACCAGCGCGACCGCGACTATATCGTCAAGGCCGACGAGATCATCCTGATCGACGAGTTCACCGGCCGCATGATGACCGGCCGGCGGTTGTCGGAAGGGCTGCACCAGGCCATCGAGGCCAAGGAAGGCGTCACCATCCAGCCCGAGAACCAGACCCTGGCCTCGGTGACCATCCAGAACTATTTCCGCCTCTACGGGAAGCTGTCGGGAATGACCGGCACCGCCTCGACCGAGGCGAACGAGTTCGGCGACATCTACAAGATGGACGTCTCCGAGGTGCCGACCAATCGCCCGGTGCGGCGCACCGACCACGACGACGAGGTCTATCGCACCGAGGCGGAGAAGAACGCCGCCATCCTCACCCAGATCGAGGACTGCTACGTGCGCGGCCAGCCGATCCTGGTGGGCACGGTCTCCATCGAGAAGTCCGAGGTGTTGTCCGGCCTGCTCGAGAAACACCAGTTCGAGCACAACAACCGAACCCGCACCGGCATCCCGCACCAGGTGCTGAACGCCCGCTATCACGAGCAGGAAGCCTTCATCGTCGCCGAGGCCGGCGTGCCGGGCTCGGTCACCATCGCCACCAACATGGCCGGCCGCGGCACCGACATTCAACTCGGCGGCAATATCGACATGCGGGTCGAGCGCTGGCGGATGGAACAGCGCGGTCTGGGCATCGAGGTCACGCCGCAGCAGGCGATCTCGAAAAAGGCCGAGATCGAGACCGAGATCGGCGAGAAGAAGGCCGCAGCCATCGCCGCCGGCGGCCTCTATGTGCTCGGCACCGAACGCCACGAGAGCCGCCGCATCGACAACCAGCTGCGCGGCCGCACCGGCCGCCAGGGCGACCCCGGCGTCTCGAAATTCTTCCTCTCCTGCGAGGACGACCTTTTG
>CALAEG010000141.1 GCA_937890965.1 uncultured Caulobacteraceae bacterium
TAGCGGCGGGGCGTCGCCGACCAGGGCCGCGGCCGAGCCGCTCGGATGGGTGACGGTGAACAGGGTCAGGCCCCCCAGACGCGTCACCCGCAGCATCGGCTCGCCGGCGTCGTTCTTGTAGAGGGTGTCGCCCCGCGGCGCCGGCTGCGGGATCAGCACCCAGATCTCCTGGCTGTCGCCGAATCGCAGCAGCACCACGGAAGAGGACCGGTCGAGCACAAAGGGCGGGTCGTCGTCCTGTTCGTCGCGATAGAGGCCGACCGGTGGCGGCTTGGCGTGCTGCCACGGCAGGGCGTGGCCGTTGAACAGCTCATCGCCGAGGTTGAACGGCCCGGCGTGGGCCGTCTGGCCCGCCATCAGCACCGCCGCCCCCCCGGCCAAAGCCACGCTCGCCGCTCTCAAGCCTCGCATGAGTCCTCGGATGCGCTGGGAGTAGGGCGGATTTTGGACTTTATGCCGTGGCGAAATTGCTCACCCTCACGGCATGTACTGGCCGCCGTTGGCGGTCAGGCAGGCACCGGTGATGAAGGAGGCGTCCTCGCGGGCCAGGAAGGCGACGCAGGCGGCGATCTCCTCGGCCTTGCCCAGCCGGCCGACCGGGATGCCGGCGATGATCTGCTGCAGCACGTTTTCGGGAACGGCGCGGACCATTTCGGTGTCGGTATAGCCGGGCGCCACGGCGTTGACCGTGATGCCCTTGTTGGCGGTTTCGAGCGCCAGCGCCTTGGTGAAGCCGATGGCCCCGGCCTTGGCGGCGGAATAGTTGGTCTGCCCCATCTGGCCCTTCTGGCCGTTGATCGAGGTGATGTTGATGATGCGGCCGTAACCCCGCTGGCGCATGCCGTCTATGACCTGGCGGCTCATGTTGAACAGGCTGGCGAGGTTGACGAAAATCACCTCGTTCCACTGCTCCGGAGTCATCCGGTGCAGCATGGCGTCACGGGTGATGCCGGCATTGTTGACCAGGACGTCGATGGGGCCGAGTTCGGCCTCGACCTCGGCGACGGCGCGCTTGCAGCT
This sequence comes from uncultured Caulobacteraceae bacterium, assembly GCA_937890965.1. Taxonomy (GTDB): domain Bacteria; phylum Pseudomonadota; class Alphaproteobacteria; order Caulobacterales; family Caulobacteraceae; genus Poindextera. The sequence goes on from CALAEG010000141.1 coordinate 1,021, forward strand.
CTCGAAATCGCCGACGTTGCCCTTGACGATCATGACGTCGAATTCCTTGGCGGTGGCTAAGGCTGTCGCCTCGTCATTGGCGTAGCCGGCCGCGACCTTGAAGCCGTCCGCCTTCAGCCGGGCCACGACGGCGTGGCCGATGCCGCGCGTCCCGCCGGTGACCAACGCCACTCTCGCCATGTTTCCGTCCCCTTGTGACTTTTCTGCATCAGTGCGGCCGAGTTTCTTGACGGTCCCGTTCGCACACGATCAACGCCGGTGGATCAATCGCGCTCCACGCACAGTGCAACACCCATGCCGCCGCCGACGCATAGCGTGGCCAGACCCTTCTTGGAGTCCCTGCGGCCCATTTCGTAGAGCAGGGTGGTCAGGATGCGCGCGCCCGAGGCGCCGATCGGGTGGCCGATGGCGATTGCGCCGCCATTGACGTTGACGATGTCCGGATCGAGGCCGAGTTCGCGCACCACGCTCAGCGATTGGGCGGCGAAGGCCTCGTTGGATTCGATCAGGTCGAGATCGCTGATCTTCCAGCCGGCCTTTTCCAGCGCCTTGCGGCTGGCCGGGATCGGCCCGGTGCCCATGATTTCCGGATCGACCCCGGCATGGGCCCAGGAGGCGATGCGGGCCAGCGGCTTCAATCCCCGGCGCTTGGCCTCGTCCTCGCTCATCAGCACCAGGGCGGCCGCGCCATCATTGATGCCGGAGGCGTTGGCGGCGGTGACCGTGCCGTCCTTCGAAAAGGCGGGGCGCAAGCCCGCGATGCTTTCCAGGGTCGCGCCAAGGCGGATGTATTCGTCCTTCGAGACAATGGTGTCGCCCTTGCGCCCGGCGATGGTCACCGGCGCGATCTCGGCGTCGAAACGGCCGGAGGTCTGCGCCGCTTCGGCCTTGTTCTGTGAGCCCACGGCGAACCGGTCCTGGTCCTCGCGGGTGATCTGCCAGCGCGCTGCGATGTTCTCGGCCGTCTGGCCCATGTGGTAGCCGTTGAAGGCGTCCCACAGCCCGTCCTTGATCATGGTGTCGACGAAGGCGAGGTCGCCCATCTTCTGGCCGTTGCGCAGGTTGGCGGCATGGGGCGCCTGGCTCATGCTCTCCTGGCCGCCGGCGATAACGATGCCGGCGTCGCCCTCGAGGATCTGCTGGGCGCCAAGGGCCACGGCGCGCAGGCCCGAGCCGCAGAGCTGGTTCAGACTCCAGGCCGGGCTTTCCACCGGGATGCCGGCGTTCATCGCCGCCTGGCGCGCCGGGCCCTGGCCGGCGCCAGCCTGCAGCACGTGGCCAAGCACCACCTCCTCGACCTCGGCGGCGCTGATCCCGGCGCGCTCGATGGCCGCCTTGATGGCGATCGTGCCGAGCGCGTGGGCCGGCAGGCTGGCCAGCGCCCCGTTGAAGGCGCCCACCGGCGTACGGGCTGCGGAGACGATAACGACTTTGCTCATGACAGGACCTCCTGGCGGCAGCCGATGGCCAAAGGCGCGGCGGCCGGCCTTGTTTCCAAAATCTCCATTTACCAATGCCCCAATGTGAAGGGGGCGTCACCCCAGGCGGCGCGAATCCTGCGTCAAAAGGGACGACTGGCGCTCGCTCTTCGCATCCGCGATACTGCGGCGCCGAAGAGGACGCCCCTTAGAGGAGAGCCATGTCCGACGCCGATCAGCCTGGACCCGCGCCTTCGCCTGAAAAGGTGGTGATCAAGAAGTACGCCAACCGCCGGCTCTACAACACCCGGTCCAGCGCCTACGTCACGCTCGAACACCTGTCGGAGATGGTCAAGGAAGGCATCGATTTCGTCGTCTACGACGCCAAGACCGGCGACGACATCACTCGCTCGGTCCTGACCCAGATCATCTTCGACGAGGAAAATCGCGGCCCGAACCTCCTGCCCATCCAGTTCCTGCGCCAGCTGATCCACTTCTACGGCGACTCCATGCAGGCCTTCGTGCCCAGCTATCTGGAGCTTTCCCTGGACAGCTTCACCCGTCAGCAGGAACGCATGCGCAGCCAGGTCGCCGCCGCGGTCGGCGGTGTGCCCGGCGCCGGTTTCCTGGAAGACCAGGTGCGACAGAACCTGGCCCTGTTCGACCGGGCCATGCAGCTCTTTTCGCCCTTCTCCTTCCCGCGGCCCGAGGATGCGCCGGCGGCGAGCGCGACGCCCGCGGCGTCCGACACCTCGCTCGACGAACTCAAGAAACGCATGGAAGAGATGCAGGCCCAGATCGCCAAGCTGGCCGAGAATAAATAGCCGCTACCCCTTCTTAACCAGCGCCCGCCGATAGTTTGGCGCCATGACCGAACCCATAGGGCCCATCGATCGGATTTCACGCCCGCGCCGCGTTGGGCGCGCCATGGGCGTCGCCGGGCGTCGCTCCAGCGACCAGCCGGTCTCAAAGCTTCCGGTCAGGACCGAGCCACCCGCCGACGAGTCGACGCCGCCGCAACCGGCCGGGCCCGCGGCCTTCGCCGCCCAGGTGATGGGCCAGGGCGGCCAGAAGCGCGGCCTGCGCGGTGGCCCGGAGACTCTCGACCACGCCCGCACCGCCTATCTCGAAACCGAATGGTCCGGCCCCGCCGACCGCCGCCCCCCTCCCGGCCGCATCGCCAAGACCGAGATCTGACGCGCCGTTCCGGCTGGGGTCGTTGTCGTGGTTCAATCTTAAGGGCGCTACCGCGCCAGGCGCGCCAGAGCGGCTTCCACGGCGGCAAGCCGCGTCTCGATCCGCGCCAGTCGATCGCCAGCGGCATCGCCCGGAACCGGGGTCGAGATGCCGGCGTGCTCGGCGATTTCAGCCGGGGTGGCGCCGAGAAGCTCGGCGAAAGCGGTGACCTCGGCGGCGGAAAGCTCGCGCTGATCCTTGAAGACCAGGGCAAGATCGGCCTCGTTCATCCCCGCGCCGGCGGCCAGTGACGCGCGGCTTAGGCCGCGTTCGTCGAGCTGCGTCTCGAACCAGGCGATATCGAAGAAAAGCGCCACGACCTTTAGTCGCCGCCCTGGCGCGGGACTTGCTTGGCCTTCAGCCAGCGCCATCCCGTTCGAAGGTTGTTCATGCCATTTCTTGCCGCGTTCTCGGTCAGGGCCTTCGATCTCTTTGTCGTCGTTCTCATCTTTACCGCCCTGAGCTAGTCGCCCCGGAAGTCGGCCTCGCGGCGCGAGGCGATGAGGGTGACGATAAAGCCCGCGGCCACGTCCAACAGCACCATCAGGCCGATCAGGAAGAAGGTCGAGGTGGCGAAGGCCGGGAAGAGCAGAAACTCGACCAGGCAGATTATGAACAGCAGCATCGACAGCGAGTGATTGAGGATGGCGATCCGCCGGCTGCCGGCCGATTTCAGCAGCTCGGCGAACAGGATCAGCAGCGAGCCGGTCAGCAAGAGGTCGCCGAGGCTGACCGGCCAGACCGCGCGCGAGACCATGTGCAGATTGACCAGCGGCGTCGACAGGCGCGCACCGGCGCCCGCGCCGGTGAACCCTCCGCTGATGGTCAGCATGAGGATATTGTAAAACGCCACCGGCACGACCAGCAGCGGAAACGCGGCGAGCATTCGCCCTCCCTTCGCGCCGAGCGCCAAGGCCACGCCCTTCCCCCGACAGCGAAGCCTGACCTAATTCGCCGCAAGACGCAAAAGCGGTGCGAGGTGGGGGAGGCGTAGGCTCGTGCTATCAAGCGGGGGATGACCGAAGCAACTCGCCTGGACGTCCTGGCGCGCGGGTGGCGGGGGCGGCTGCTCGCCGCGCTGATCGCCCTGGTCGCGGCCCTGCCGGGCCTGCTCGCCCTGCCTGTGCTCGACCGCGACGAGGCGCGTTTCGCCCAGGCCAGCGCCCAGATGCTGGAGACCGGCGACCTGGTCAGCATCGACTTCCAGGACGCCGCGCGCAGCCAGGCGCCGGTGCTGATCCACTGGCTGCAGGCAGCGAGCGTTGCCCTGGTCTCCTCCGCCGAGGCCAGGCAGATCTGGGCCTATCGCCTGCCGTCGCTGCTGGGCGCCATGCTGGCGGCGGCGGCCTGCGCCTGGGGGGCGGAGGCGCTGTTCGGCGCGCTGCCGGGCCTGGTCGCCGGCGCCATGCTCGGAGCCTCGATGCTGCTCTCCACCGAGGCCAGCCTGGCCACCACAGATGCGGTGCTGTGCGGGACGGTGACGCTGTCCATGGCCGCCTTCGCCCGCATCTATGCCGCCGGCAAGGGCGAAATGACGGTCGGCTGGCGCACCAAGCTGCTCTTCTGGCTGGGCCTGGCCCTGGCCATCCTCGACAAGGGGCCGGTCGCGCCGATGATCGTGGTCCTGGCCCTTGGCGGCCTGGCGATCTGGGATCGGCGCGCGCCATGGGCCCGGTCGCTGGGCTGGACCTGGGGCCTCCTGTTGATCTGCGCCATCGCCGGGCCCTGGGCGATGGCGATCACGGTCAGGACCGATGGCGGCTTCTGGAGCGGCGCCATCGCCAGCGACCTGGCCGCCAAGCTCACCGGCGACGGCGGGCATTTCCAGCTGCCCGGCTTCCACACCCTGCTTGCGCCCCTGTTGATCTTCCCGGCCGCCGTCCTGCTGCCCACGGCGGGCGTCGAGGCCTGGAAGGGCCGCGCGGCCAGCGGGGTGAGGGTGGCCCTGGCCTGGCTGATCCCGGCCTGGCTGGTCTTCGAGATTCTGCCGACCAAGCTGCCGCATGACGTCCTGCCGCTCTATGGCGCGATCGCCTGGCTGGCCGCATTTGCCCTCACCCGTTCGCTGACGACCTGGAGCCGCTGGGCGGGGGCTGCGCTGTCGCTGGCGGTCGGCGTCGTTCTGGCCATCGCGGTCGTCGTCGTCTCGCACCGCTTTGGCGCGCCCGCCGACCTCTGGCTGGCGGTG
>CALAEG010000142.1 GCA_937890965.1 uncultured Caulobacteraceae bacterium
CTTGTCCCAGACGAGTCCGCTGGCGCGGATGGCCTGGTCCACCCGTTTGTCCGCGCGCGGAAAGAGCAGGCCGGCCAGGCCGAGATAGTCGGCGGCCTTGGAGCCTGGAACCCGTCGCTCGGGGGAGAAGATCCACCAGGGCAGGGCGCCTTCGCTGGGGCGGATGGTCCACCGCTCGCCGGAGCCCACGTCGGCGAAGACGAAGCGCGCCTCGTCCGGCCCGACCAGCCTGTCCGCCGCGCCGATCATGGAGAGGTAGCGCTGCACCGCCTGATTGCCCGACAGCACCAGGTGATTGCCGTTGTCGATGGTCAGGCCAAGCTGGGCGTCGAAATAGGAGCGGCAGCGGCCACCGGCCTGGGCGGCGGCCTCGCTCAGCTCGACCTCGACCCCCGCCTCGGCCAAGCGCACGGCGGCGGCCAGGCCCGCCAGCCCGGCGCCGACGACATAGGCCTTGGCCGGGGCCCGACGCGGCCCAGCCGAACTCATCCCATCAGGCCGCGCGACAACACGATCCAGAGCAGGGCGGCCTTGCCGATCTTGGCGCGCTCGCGGGGCGGGGCCCAGCCGGCGGCCTCCATCTTGGTCAGGATGTTGGCATAGACGGCGCTCATCAGGCGCGGCGCCGCGAGCTTGCCGGCCGGCCGTTTGGCCATGACCGCGTCGGCCTGGCGGTAATAGTCGCGGGCGATCTTGGCGACGGTCTTGCAGGCGATATCGACGCGCGGATCGGCGATCACCGTGTCCGGGTCGGCGCCAGTGATCCCCGCCTCATTCAGCGCCTCGCGCGGCAGATACAGGCGCCCGATGCCGGCGTCCTCGTCGATGTCGCGCAGGATGTTGGTCAGCTGCAGCGCCCGGCCAAGCGGCTTGGCCAGCGCGATGCCCGGCGCCTCCTCCATGCCGAACACCTTGACCGACAGCCTGCCGACGGCGCCGGCCACGCGGTCGCAATAGAGTTCGAGTTCGGCCAGGGAGGGCGCGCGAATGTCCTGGTCCAGGTCCATCTCCATGCCGTCGATCACGGCGATGAAGTCGGCCTGTTCGAGGCTGTAGCGGCGGATGTCCTCGACCAGGAAGCCCATCTGGCCGGGCGGCCCACCGGCATAGAGGCTGTCGACGTCGGCGCGCCACTGGTTCAGCGCCGCCCGGCGGCTCTCCACCGTGCCCACCGGCTCGTCGACGATGTCGTCCACTTCGCGGCAGAAGGCATAGATGGCGTACATGGCCAGCCGCTCGCGCTTAGGCAGGACGCGCATGCCGGCATAGAAGGACGAGCCGGAGACCTTCTGTTCGATCGCGCCGGTATCCAGCGCCGCCTGTTCGCTCACTCGGCTCTCCCTGCCAGCTTGACGGTGGTGCGTCGTCGTCCGGCGATCTGATCCTTGCCGGCCAGGATGACAAGCCCAAGCACCTCCAGCGGCCGGTGATGCACGCGCTCGCTGAGCGGATCGCGGGCGATCAGTCGGGCGGTCAGGTCTTCGGCCAGCCGCTGAATCAGCGCGACTTCGTAGGCCAGGCGGCGATCCCTGATCTGGCTGGCCAGCGGCCGCGACGTATCGAGCAGCGCTTGGGTCCGCCGCGCCATCTCGACGATCACCGAGCGCAGAGCCGGGGAGGCTTCGGGCGCGGACAGGGCCTCGACGCTCGTTCCGGCCGCGGCCATCAGGTCGCCGGCCAGATAGACCCGGTCCAGTTCGCGATAGTCCTTGGCGCAGTCCTGCAGGTGGTTGACGGCCTGCAGCGCGGCGCACAGCGCGTCGTTGGCGGCCCATGTCGTGCGCGCCTCGCCGTGGACGTCGAGCACGAAGCGGCCGACCGGCATGGCCGAGTGGCGGCAATAGTCGATCAGCTCGTCCCAGTTCGCATAGCGGTTCTTCGCCACATCCTGTCGGAAGGCGACCAGCAGGTCGAGGCCGTGCTCGGGGCTTAAAGACCGCTCGTCCAGGGCCTGGCGCAAAGCCAGCGCGACGGCGTCCGCATCGCTTTCGCCGACCAGGGTGGCGCGCATCCGTTCCAGCTGGGCCATGCGCTCGGGCGCCGGCAGGGTCGGGTGGTCGGCGACGTCGTCGGCCATGCGGGCGAAGCGGTAGAAGGCCATGATCGCCGCCCGGTGCCTCGGCTTGATGATGAAGGAGGCGACCGGGAAGTTTTCCTGTTTGTGGTCCTTGCGCGGGGCCAGATCGGTCGCGGTCATGGGCGCCCCGCCAGGGCCTGGGCGCGACCCTTCCAGGCCCCGCCGCAGCCACGCCAGAGGTCGATCGCCGATTGCACGGTGAAGGCGGTGTAGAGCGCCCCGATCGCCGGCAGGGCCAGGCCCCAGAGGGGAGAGCGCCGGTAGAAGCGCAAGGTCGGCTGGAAGCTCAGCGCCATCAAAAGCCAGGCCGCGACGCCCGCCCAGCGCCAGGGGTTCGGCGCGAAGATCGCCACCAGCGGCGCGGCCAGATAGGTGACGACCATGCCGAGCACGGCGCCGATCAGGATCAGCGGCGAATAGTTCAATTGGGCATAGGCCGAGCGGGAGATCATCCGGCCGATCTCGCCGACGGAGCCGTAGGGCCGGATGCTCTCCGCCCGATCGGTCAGGCCGAGCCAGATGGGGCCCTGGCCCTTCATCAGCGCGCCCAGGGTGCAGTCGTCGATCAGGGCGGTGCGGATGGCCGCGATGCCGCCGGCGGCGGCCAGGGCGTCGGCGCGCGCCAGCATGACGCCGCCCGCCGCGCCGGCCACACGGCTCTTGGCGTCGTTCACCTTGGCGAACGGATAGACCATGGCGAAGAAGTAGACGAAGGCCGGGATCAGCAGCCGCTCGGCGGCGTTGGCGCAGCTCAGGCGCACCATCAGCGAGGTGAGGGCGAGGTTTCCGGCCTCCGCGCGGGCGACTAGCCGTCGCAGGTTATCCGGCGCATGGGCGATGTCGGCGTCGGTGAGCAGCAGGTATTTCGGCGGGGCGTCGCCGGCCGTGGCGGCCTCGACGCCCTGGCTCATCGCCCAGAGCTTGCCGGTCCAGCCGGGGGCCAGCGGCGCGCCCTTGAGCACGGTCAGCACGCCCTGGGCGCCAAGCCCCTCGGCGATCCTGGCGGTGCCGTCGCTGGAGCTGTCGTCGACCAGGACAACGCGGAACGGTCCCGGATAGTCCTGCGCCAACAGGCTGCCGATGGAGCGCGCGATGACGTCGGCCTCGTCGCGGGCCGGCGCCACGGCGGTCACGGCGGGCCAGGTTGGCGGGTCGGCGGGCTGGCCCCGGTCGTCCCGCTCGCCGGCCAGCCAGAAGCCACCGCGAAACGCGATCAGATAGGCCCAGATCGCCAGCGGCAGACAGGCGGCGATGGCGATCGCGACCTCAGTGGACATAGCCGGCCTCGCGAAACCACTCGAGGGCGTCGGAAAGACCTTGCCCATACGGCCGCGCGCTGTAGCCCAACTCGCGCTCCGCCTTGGCCGACGAGAAGAACATGTGGTGGCGCGACATCTTCAGGGCGTCTCGGGTCAGGAAGGGCTCCTTGCCGGTCAGATAGGCGAGCGCCTCGGTGGCCAGGGCCAGGGGATAGAGCGGCGCGCGCGGCAGGCTGACGGTGGGCGGCTTTCGCCCGACCAGGGCGGCGATCTCGGCCAGCATATGCCCCAGGCTGACGTCCTGGCCGCCAAGGATGTAGTTCTCGCCCTGGCGGCCCTTGTCCAAGGCCAGCAAATGGCCCTGGGCGACGTCGTCGACATGGACCAGATTCAGGCCGGTATCGAGGAACGCCGGCATCCGTCCCTCGGCCGCCTCGACGATGATCCGGCCGGTGGGGGTCGGCTTGACGTCGCGCGGCCCGATCGGGGTCGAGGGGCTGACGATCACCACGGCCAGGCCGTCGGCGGCCATCCGCTCCACCTCGCGCTCGGCGATCACCTTGCTGCGCTTATAGGCGCCGATGGCCTCGACGGGCGCCAGCGGCAGAGTCTCGTCCGACGGGGTCCCGTCGTCCTTGAAGCCCAGCGTCGCGACACTGCTGGTATAGACCACCCGCTCGACACCGGCGCTGAGCGCCGCGCCCATCACCGCGTGGGTTCCGCTCAGATTGTTGCGGACGATCTCCTCCGGATCGCGCGCCCAGAGCCGATAGTCGGCGGCGACGTGGAAGAGGTGGCGGACGCCCCGCATGGCCGCGGCCATAGCCTGCGCATCGGCCATGTCGCCGACCACGATCTCGGCGTCGAGGCCTTCAAGGTTCTTGCGTGGGCTGCTGGCGCGCACCAGCAGCCGCAGCGGCGTTCCACGCGCCTGCAGGGCCCTTGCGACGGCCGATCCGACGAAGCCGGAGGCGCCGGTCACCAGGGTGAGATCGCCGCCGCTCGCCACGTCGGCCTGCGTCGCTTTAGGCCGCGACCCTGCGGCGCTTGCGCATGAAGTCGAAGAACTCGGCGCCCTCGCGCAGGCGCCGCTGCATCATGCCGGGCACGGTGACCATTTCGCCGACCATCGAGCCGATCTTCCGCGGGCGCAGGTAGAAGCGCTTGTAGAAGGTCTCGACGGAATCGAAGATCTCGTCGTGGCTCAGGTGCGGATAGTGCAGCGGCGCGATCTGGTGGCCCTGCTCGTCCACCAGCTCGGCGTGGTCGGCATCGAGCCAGCCGTTCTCCACGGCCTGATCGTAGAGGAAGGTGCCGGGATAGGGCGCGGCCAGCGACACCTGGATGGTGTGCGGGTTGATCTTGGACGCCCATTCGACGGTCTTCTGGATGGTCTCGGTGGTTTCACCCGGTAGGCCCAGGATGAAGGTGCCGTGGATGGCGATGCCCAGCTCGTGGCAATCCTTGGTGAACCGCTCGGCCACCTCGATGCGCATGCCCTTCTTGATATTGTAGAGGATCTGCTGGTCGCCGGACTCGTAGCCGACCAGCAGCAGGCGCAAGCCCCCGTCCTTCATGATCTTCAGGGTCTGGCGCGGCACATTGGCCTTGGCGTTGCACGACCAGGTGACGCCGAGCTTGCCCAGTTCGCGGGCGATAGCCTCGGCGCGGGGCAGGTCGTCGGTGAAGGTGTCGTCGTCGAAGAAGAACTCCTTCACCTGCGGAAAAGCCTTCTGCGCCCAGGCGATCTCCTCGATCACATGGCCGACGCTGCGGGTGCGGTAGCGGTGGCCGCCGACCGTCTGCGGCCACAGGCAGAAGGTGCAATGCGATTTGCAGCCGCGGCCGGTATAGATCGAGATGTAGGGGTGCTTCAGATAGCCGATGAAATAGTTCTCGATTGTGAGGTCGCGCTTGTAGACCGGCGTGACGAAGGGCAGCGAATCCATGTTCTCCAGGATCGCCCGGTCGGGGTTGTGGACGATCACCCCTGACGAATTGCGGTAGCTCAGCCCCTTGATGTCGGCCCAGTTGTGGTCGTCGGCGACCTCCTTGATGGTGAAGTCGAACTCGTTGCGGGCGACGAAGTCGACGCAGGGCGCGGCCTTCATCGAGCCGTCGGCGTCGACGGCGACCTTGGCGCCGATCAGGCCCGCCTTGAGGTTCGGATTGACCGCCTTCAGCGCTTCGATGGTCTTGACGTCGGAGGCGAAGGATGGGGTCGAGGTGTGCAGCACCACCAGGTCGTAGTCCTTGGCCAGCGGCGCGACATAGTCGATGCCCTGGTCGTGCGGCGGGGCGTCGATCAGGCGGCTGTTCTCGACCAGGGCGGCGGGCTGGGCCAGCCAGGTCGGATACCAGTAGGACTTCACCTCGCGACGCGCCTGGTAGCGGGCGCCGGCGCCGCCGTCGAAGCCATCGAACGAGGGCGCCTGAAGGAAGAGTGTACGCAGCATTCTATGACCTCAATCCAAGTCCAGGGGGCGCGGCTTGCGGCTCGCCCCCGTCCAACTCTGTCCTCTACGCCGGTTCAGGCGTCACGCAAACGCCGGCGGCTCTCCGCGAGCTGCCAGCTTAACAACATAGGCACGCCGACGGCGATATCGCGGGCGCGCTTGAGCAGCGACAGCGCCAGCGCCGCCTCAACCGGCAGACCGAACAGTGGGCCGAGCAGGGCATAGGCGCCTTCCTGAACGCCCAGTCCGCTCGGCGCGACAAAGGCGGCGTTGCGGATGGCGAACATAAGGCTCTCGATCGCCGCCACCGAGGCGAAGGGCAGCGGCCGGCCGATCAGGACCAGGATAAGCCAGGTCCCGCCCGCCGCGCCGAACCAGGCGAAGATGTGCACGCCAAGGCCGGTCCAGAGCCGGGCGGGCTGGCCGTAGGCCGCCTCGACCACCTTGGTGACCGCGGTGGCGTGGTGGCCGGCCGCCGGGGCCAGCCGATGGAACAGCCCTTCCATAAGATTCAGGCCGCGCCGCTGGATGGCGATCAACACGCCGACGAGGGCCGCGGCGATGACTAGGCCGCCGGCGACGGAATAGAGCAGCCGGTCGCCGCTGTTGGCGGCGAAGCCCAGGCGATGGGCGAGCAGGCCCACGCCGACCAGGGTGTAGATCAGCTGGGCGACGATCTCGACGGTGGTGTCGACCATGCTGGAGCCGAAGGCGACCGCCGTGGAGGTCCCGCCCAGCACCGCGGCCCGCGCGGCGATCACCAGGCCGCCCAGCTGCGAAAAGGGCAGGACGTCGGAGGCCGCTTCGCGCAACAGCCGGCTCCACATGAAGAGCGGAATTCGTTCGGTCGGCTCGCCAAGGGCCACCAACCACCAGGCCAGGCCCAGGGGGACGAACAGGCAAAGCTGGGCCGCGATCACCGCCAGGAAGCCTGGAACGCCGATGGGCCGCATGGCCGCGAGCACGGCCCCGAAGTTGAAATAGCCGATCACCGCGGTGGCGACGGCCAGGCCGATGACGGCCGCGACGATGGCCGTCGCCCGCGCCCGGGCGCGTGGATCGATCATGTCGCGGCGATCACGCCGTCGCGCTGCACGCGCAGGCGATTGCCCCGCCACTCGACCCGGTCGCCGAAGAGGGCGGCGATGAAGACCCCCAGCGACAACAGGTCGCGCGCCAGCAGCAGCCATAGGACCCCGCGATCGGCGGCCAGCAGCCGGCAGAGCGCGTAGGCCTGGGCTTGGCGAAAGAGGACAAGCCCGGCCAGCATGGCGAGACTTAGGGGCGCAAAGCCGGTCAGGGCCGCGCCGATCAGGGCGAGCGGCGTGAAGTGGACGATGACGCTGCCCAGATAGCCGGCCGGCTGCACCAGTCGGATGGTCCTGGCCCAGCGCAGCTCGTGCGCCAGCATCTCGTGGGCGCTGCGCTCGGGAAAGACGTGGTCGATCACCATGGGCGGGCAGGCGATGGTGAGACCCAAGGCGCGCACCGCCCGGCCCAGCTCGAAATCGTCGGCCAGGAAGTCGGCCAGGTGCTCCAGCCCGCCGATCGCCTCAAGCGTCTGCGCCCGCAGCGCCATGGTCGGGCCCAGACAGGGGTTGGCGCCGAGGGCCTCGCCGACCAGGACGCTGGGCGCGAACCGGGTGTTGACGTCCATGGCCGCCAGCCTGGACCAGAGACTGGCGGTCGGCCGGCCGCGATAGAGGCAGTGGACCAGGCCGACGCCGGGCGCGTCCAGAGCGGTGACAATCTGGCTGAGCCCGTCCGGCGGCAGGCGCACGTCGCTGTCACTGATCACCACGATCTCGCCGTGGGCGCTCGCCGCCATGTTGATCAGATTGCCCAGCTTGCGGTTGGTCCCATGGGCTGTGGGATCGCTGACCACGGCGATGTCGCGGTCCGGATGGTCCTGTCTCAGGCGCTCGGCAAAGGGCAGGGCGGGATCGGCCGGGTCCTGGACGCCCAGGATCAGCTGCACCGGACCGGCATAGGTCTGGGTGCAGAAACTGGCCAGGTTCTCGGCCAGTTCGGGTTCGTCCCCATGCAGCGGCTTCAGCACGGTGATCGAGGCCTGGCTCGCGAGGGTCCCGGCCGGCCTTCGCACGAAGCGCCGGGTCGCCCAGGTGGCCAGGCCGGCATAGACGGCGCCGCAGACCGCCATCCCCAGCCCCACATAGCCCACGATCGCCAGGATCGAGATCAGGGCGGCCATCGGCTAGGCCGATTGGGCCAGGCGGGCTTCGATCGTGCGCACGATGTCCGCCGCGCCCAGGCCGGCGCGCTCGTACTGTTTGAACGGGTCGTCGTGATCCAGATAGGCGTCCGGCAGCTTCAGGGTCCGCATGACGAAGCCGGCCCGCGCCAGGTCGTTATTGACCACATAGTCCAGCACATGGCTGCCGAAGCCGCCGATCGAGCCTTCCTCGATGGTGATCAGCATCTGGTGGTTGCGCACCAGCCGGCGGACCAGGGCCTCGTCGATCGGCTTGGCGAAGCGGGCGTCGGCAACCGTACAGGAGACGCCGCGGCTCTGCAGGTGCTCCGCGGCGGACAGGCAGGCCTGCAACCGACCGCCTAGGCTGAGGATGGCCACGTCCTTGCCTTCGCGCACCACGCGGCCCTTGCCGATCGGCAGCACCTGGCCGCGCTCGGGCATGGCCAGGCCAAGGCCTTCGCCGCGCGGATAGCGCAGCGCGATGGGGCCGCTGTCGTGGGCGGCGGCGGTGGCGACCATGTGCATCAGCTCCACCTCGTCGGCGGGGGCCATGACCGTGAAATTGGGCAGGCAGCAGAGATAGGCCAAGTCGAAACTGCCGGCATGGGTAGCGCCGTCCGCGCCGACCAGGCCGGCCCGGTCCAGGGCGAACCGCACCGGCAGGTTCTGGATCGCCACGTCGTGCACCACCTGGTCGTAGGCGCGCTGCAGGAAGGTGGAATAGATGGCGCAGAAGGGCTTGTAGCCCTCGGTGGCCAGGCCGGCGGCGAAGGTCACCGCGTGCTGCTCGGCGATGCCGACATCGAACATCCGCTCGGGAAAGCGCTTTTCGAACAGGTCGAGCCCGGTGCCGGACGGCATCGCCGCGGTGATGGCGACGATCTTGTCGTCCGCCGCCGCCTCCGCGATCAGCGAGTCGGCGAAGACGCGGGTATAGGACGGCGCTTTCGGCGCGGACTTGGCCTGGACGCCGGAGGCGATGTCGAACTTGGCGACGGCATGCAGCTTGTCGGCCGAGGTCTTGGCGGCGTGATAGCCATGCCCCTTCTCGGTGATCAGGTGCAGCAGCACCGGCCGATCCGTCCCGTCGTCGCGGATCGCCGCCAATGCGGTCACCAGCTGATCCACATCGTGGCCGTCGATGGGCCCCAGATAGTGAAAGCCAAGCGCCTCGAAGATCGAACCGCCCGGAGCCGCGGCCTCCCCCGCGTCTCGTGCGGTCAGTCTGTTCAGGTGACGGTTCAGGGCGCCGACCGGCGGGGCGATCGACATGTCGTTGTCGTTCAGGATCACCAGCAGCCGGGTCTTGCGCGCGCCGGCATTGTTCATCGCCTCATAGGCCATGCCGGCGCTCATGGCGCCGTCGCCGATCACAGCCACGACGTGATGGTCGCCGCCGGCCAACTGTCGCGCCACGGCCATGCCGAGGCCGGACGAGATCGAGGTGGAAGAATGGGCCGCGCCGAACGGGTCGTACTCGCTCTCGGCGCGGCGAGTGAAGCCGGAGAGACCGCCGCCCCGGCGAATGGTGGTGATGCGGTCGCGGCGGCCGGTCAGGATCTTGTGCGGATAGGCCTGGTGGCCGACGTCCCAGATCACCCGGTCGCGCGGCGTCTCGAAGACATAGTGCAGGGCGACGGTCAGCTCGATCACGCCCAGGCCCGCGCCGAAGTGGCCGCCGGTCACCGACACCGCCTCGATCGTCGCCTGCCGCAACTCGTCGGCGACTTGCCGAAGTTGCTCCGGGCGCAACCGGCGCAGATCGTCGGGCAAGGTGATGGCGTCGAGGAGCGGGGTGCTGGCCGGCATTGAGTCTCACGCTCCTCGAACACTGCTGAGCTAAACGCCTTCGCGACGACGTGTCGAGAAGGAAGCGATCCGCTTCAGGCCTTAGTGTGGCGCCGGCGCCACCACAGCCACCGGCGTCTGGGCGTGCTGGGCCTGGGCGGCCCTGATTACGCCGCGGCAGGGCTCGGAGACCTTGTTGAGGTTGCGGACCAGGCAGTCGCGCACGCCGGGTATGTCAAAGGCGAGCGCGTGCAGCCGGCAGTGAACGAAGGCGTCGCGGGTGCACGCGTCGCGCCAGGCAGGGTTTACGCTGGCATCGGCCGCGACCGGTCCGGCTATGGCGCCCGTGGCGAGAATCAGGGCGGCGGTCGCCATCGCGGTACGCAACAAAAGCATCTACGTCTCCTAACGCCCCGCTCACGGAACCGACCCGCTTCCAGACAAGGCGGCGTCTAATGGTCATCGGTCCAATTTGCCAAGGTTTTCAGAGGTAATGGCGAGGCGGACAGCCTGCAACCGGCTGAGTGTCGCAGAAGCGTCACGTCAGGTTACGAATCATTAGCCTCATCCGCCGGGCGTCCTCCATTCGAGGCCATAGGCGATGCCGCTCGTTGAGCCGCGGCGCCGCGCCCTGCATACTTTTCCGTCGAAGACATTATACGGCGGGGGCCGCGCCCTTATGGGTCTGCGGAATTTTGATCGAGGTTTTTGAATGACGACGACGACCGAGCCGCCGAGCGCCGAAACCAGACCGATCGACAAGCAGGCTCTGCTGGCCAGATACATCGCCGAGCGCGACAAGCGCCTGCGCGCGGACGGCAACGCTCAATATCTCGAACTGAAGGGCCAGCTGGCCCACTATCTGGACGATCCCTACACGCCCTTCGTCGAGCGCGCGCCGAAGACCGACCATGTCACCTTCGCCTTTGTCGGCGGCGGCTTCGCGGGCCTGGTCACCGGCGCGCGGCTGGTCGAGGCCGGCGTGACCGACGTGCGCATCGTCGAAAAGGGCGGCGACTTCGGCGGCACCTGGTACTGGAACCGCTATCCCGGCGCCCAGTGCGACACGGCGTCGATGGTCTACATGCCCCTGCTCGAAGAGACCGGGCACATGCCGACCGAGAAATACGCCCATGCGCCGGAAATCCTGGCTCAGTGCCAGCGCATCGGCCGGCAATACGGCCTCTATGAGAACGCCCTCTTCCACACCGAGGTGGAGGATCTGAGCTGGGACGAACCGAACGCCCGCTGGGTGATCCAGACCAATCGCGGCGACCGGTTCACCGCCAGCTTCATCGGCCTTGGCACCGGCCCGCTGCACGTCGCCAAGCTTCCGGGCATTCCAGGCATATCGAGCTTCAAGGGCCATTCGTTCCACACCAGCCGCTGGGACTATGCCTATACCGGCGGCGACCCCAGCGGCGCGCCAATGACCAGGCTGGCCGACAAGCGCGTGGCGATCATCGGGACGGGCGCCACCTCGGTGCAGGCAGTGCCGCACCTGGCGCGCGCCTGCAAGGAACTCTACGTGGTCCAGCGCACGCCGTCCTCGGTGGACGTGCGCGCCAACGCGCCCATCGATCCCGATTGGTTCGCCGGCATCGCCACCCCCGGCTGGCAAAGGCGCTGGCTGGAGAACTTCACCGCCAACCAGGCCGGCGGCACGGCGGAGGAAGACCTGGTCCAGGACGGCTGGACGGACCTGTCCCGGCGCATCCGAAGCAAGATCATGCAGCTGCCGCCCGAGGATCGCGTCCCGCAAAAGATGCTGGCGGCCTACGAGGACTCGGACTTCGAGAAGATGGAGGAGATCCGCGCCCGGGCCGAGGCGATCGTCACCGACCGCGAGACGGCGGAAAAGCTCAAGGCCTGGTATCGCCAGCTCTGCAAGCGGCCGTGTTTCCACGACGCCTATCTGCAGGCCTTTAACACGCCCGGCACGCACCTGATCGACACCGACGGCCAGGGCGTCGAGAAGATCACCGAAAAGGGCTTCGTGGTCGCCGGCGTCGAATATGAGGTCGACTGCATCATCTACGCCTCGGGATTCGAGGTCGGCACCGAATACAAGCGCCGCGCCGGTTTCGACCTGACGGGACGCGACGGACTAAAGCTGTCGCAGGCCTGGGCCGAGGGGATGAAGACCAAGCACGGCATCCATGTTCACGGCTTTCCCAACGCCTTCTTCGTCCAGCCGACCCAAGGCGCCAACCTTATCTCCAACGTGCCGCACAATCTGACCGAATCCGGCCGCACCATCGCCATGACCGTCAAGCACGCGCTGGATGGCGGCTACCGCCAGGTCGAGGTTACCGAGGAGGCGCAGGCCGCCTGGGTCGCTCTGTTGCTGACCGGCATGGGCCGCATGATGGGCGCCCCCGACTGCACGCCCGGCTACTACAATAACGAGGGCCAGACCCCCGGCCCGGGCGCGCAACTGAACGTCGGCTATCCGGCCGGCGCGACCGCCTTCTTCACCTACATCGACGCCTGGCGCAGCTCCGGAGAGTTCGAGGGTTTGGTCTTCTCGTGAACCAAGGACCGGCAGAACGGCTGTAGATAAATTGCAGCAATTTCAATCCAATAGGCTGTCTGTCGCCCCGATGATGGATTGGACATTTAGTCGTTATATATCAATATATTATGGCCAATTTGCACACGAAATCCCCGGTATGTGTGCACACGGATTGACCCGTCACCGCACCGCGTAAATGGGCTCTGAGTGATTGGATGAGTTGGCCGACCGATCACCGATCAAGGTGCGGAATTCGTCTCCGCCGACGGCCCGAAAGTGGGCGTTGGGAATGACCGCTATGGGTGGTTAGCGGGCATTCGGCGAGAGGCCCCCACGATGCGCTTGGCCACCTTTCCCTTGCCTGCCGCCGACCCGCGTCGATAGGGTCCGCACCGCGACCAAAACCATCAATGCTGCACCGCATTTACCTGCCCTAAAAAGCGGATCGTGATCGGCGCGGTTTCAGCGCTACCGGGGAAGCGAATGCGCGGACCGAACGCTCACACGCCAGCCGGCCAGCCCCTCTGGCGAACACCGCGCACGTTCGATATTGCGCTTGGCGTTCGCATTCTCCAGAGGCGTAAAGCCCTGAGAATGTCACAGACGGCGCTTGCCAATGCAATCGGCCTAACCTTTCCAACAGATTCAGAAAATTGAGCGCGGTTTCAACAGGGTCAGCTTCTCGCGGCTCGCCGAGATCGCCGATGCGCTCGACTGCCAAGTGGTCGATCTGGCCGGTGATCTGGATCAGTTGAGCACCGCTGAACCGGCGCTTCGCAAGGAAACAGCCCATCTACGCGAACGCAGCGCTCCTGAAATCCAATTACGCGAGCCTGGCGCGCCTGAGATGCTGGCCGCTTACGCGTCGCTGCCGGCTGGGATCCGCAAGACTGTACTGAGATTGTTGAAGGAAATTGCCAGGGACTGTGAAAAGTCTCAGCCCGACCGCCGCCCTCGGTGGGCTTGGAACGAATATTTGGAACGGAAGTTGAGCCCGCCAGTGCGCTGAGTGCATGTTATTGCGTGCCTGCAACACCGAGACTTCGACTAGAAAGTCCCCTAAACAGCAAATAGCGCCGGTCTCGAAACCGGCTAAGGCCGGCGCGCCAGCGCCATGGGGACTAGGGGAACTAAATGTCATTGATGAACCGTACGTTCAGCCGCAGCCGCGCTTCGCTCCTCGCCACCAGCATGTTCGCCACGACGGCGCTGGCC
>CALAEG010000143.1 GCA_937890965.1 uncultured Caulobacteraceae bacterium
GGACGTGTTCCGCACGACCGACGGCCGCTGGCTGATCTCCACCGCCGAGGTCTCGCTGACCAACCTGGTCCGCGAGCAGATCACGCCGGAGGAGGACCTGCCGCTCAGGCTGACCGCGCTGACGCCGTCCTTCCGTTCGGAAGCCGGCGCCTCGGGCAAGGACACCCGCGGCATGATCCGCCAGCACCAGTTCTACAAGGTCGAGCTGGTCTCCATCACCGCGCCCGACGACTCCGAGGCCGAGCACGAGCGCATGGTCGACTGCGCCGAGGCGGTCTTGAAACACCTCGACCTGCCGTTCCGCACCATGCTGCTCTGCACCGGCGACATGGGGTTTTCCGCCCGCAAGACCTACGACCTGGAGGTCTGGCTGCCGTCGCAGGGGATGTATCGGGAGATCTCCTCCTGCTCCAACTGCGGCGACTTCCAGGCCCGGCGCATGGACGCCCGCTGCCGCAAGGCCGGCGACAAGGGGACCCGCTTCGTCAACACCCTCAACGGCTCGGGCCTGGCGGTCGGGCGCACCCTGGTGGCGCTGATGGAGAACTATCAGGACGAGAAGGGCCGCATCGCCATCCCGCAGGCCCTGCAGGCCTATATGGGCGGCCTCACCCATATCGGCGGCTGAGCGTTTGCGCATCCTGCTCACCAATGACGATGGGATCGAGGCCGAGGGGCTGGCGGTGCTGGAGCGCATCGCCGCGATCCTGTCCGACGACGTCTGGGTGGTGGCGCCGGAGACCGAGCAGTCGGGCGCCAGCCGCGCCCTGACCCTGAGCGAACCCCTGCGCGTGCGGCGGATCAACGAGCGACGCTTCGCCGTCGCCGGAACCCCGGCCGACTGCGTCACCCTGGCGCTGCAGGAGCTGATCCCGGAGCCGAAGGTCGACCTGGTGCTGTCGGGGGTCAATCGCGGCCAGAACGTCGCCGAGGACGTGACCGTGTCCGGCACCGTCGCCGGGGCCATCGAGGGCATGGTGCTTGGCGTTCCCGCGATCGCGCTGTCGCAGTCGATGATCCATTTCCACGACGAGGTGGATATCCACTACGAGACCGCCGAGGCCTTTGCGCCGGGCATTGTCCGCAAGCTGATCGAGACCGGCTGGCCCAGGGGCGTCATCATCAATCTGAACTTCCCCGGCCGTACGCCGGACCAGGTCACCGAGGTCGAGGTGACCCGCCAGGGCTTTCGCGACGTGCAGACCCGCTTCCTGGAGCGGCGCACCGACCTGCGCGGGCGCGACTATTTCTGGATCGGCTATCGGGCGCTGCCGTCGAAGCCGGCGGAAGGCACCGACCTGCGCGCCATCTATGATGGCCGTATTTCGGTCACGCCGCTGCATATCGATCTGACGCATATGAAGACCGTCCACGACCTGAAGGCCGTGCTCGGCGGGGCGCCGCCCAAGCCATGAGCATTGATGAGCCCGAGGATGATTCGCCGGAAACCCAGCGCGCGCGGCTGATCCTCTCCCTGCGCTCGCAAGGGGTGTCTGAGCCGCTGGTGTTGAATGCGCTGGAACAGACGCCACGCGACCTCTTCACGCCCAAGCTGTTCCAGGAGCGCGCCTGGGAAGACTCCGCCCTGCCGATCGCCTGCGGCCAGACCATCAGCCAGCCCTTCATCGTCGGGCTGATGACCCAGGCCCTGACCATCGAGCCGCGCGCCAGGGTGCTGGAGATTGGCACCGGCTCCGGCTACCAGACGGCGGTGCTCTCGAGGTTGGCGCGGCTGGTCTATACGATCGAGCGCTACCGCACCCTGATGGGCGAGGCGGAGGCGCGTTTCAAACAGCTGCAGCTGGGCAATATCATCACCCGTTTCGGCGACGGCGGGGAAGGATGGCCCGAACAGGCGCCTTTCGACCGCATTCTGGTCACAGCCGCGGCGCCAGCTGAGCCCAAGACGCTGCTTTCGCAGCTGAAGCCGTCGGGGATTCTGGTTGCGCCGGTCGGGCGCGGCCCTATCCAGACGTTGAAACGCTATCTTGGCGACGGCAAGGGCGGCTTCAGGGAAGAGGTATTGTGTGACGTTCGTTTCGTGCCGCTCCTGGACGGCGTGGCGCGCGAACTTTGAGCAGGGCCGCCGGTTCGGGGTGGCGCGTAAGCGTCGCATCGCCGACAGTGTATCGGCGGCGCGAGCAATTCCGACGGGCAAGGGCGGAGCGACGATGACGGCATTCTGGCTACGGACGGCGCTTCTGGGCGCGAGCGCGATGACGTTGCAGGCCTGCGATCTGCCGCACTCGCAATATGCCCCCTACGAGGGCTATCAGACGCCGACCTCGCGGCCGATGGCCCGGCCGCAATATCCGGTCAGCGCCGACCAGCCACCGCCCATGCGCTCGGCCGACCCGCACGATCCGGTCGCCAAGCCCAGCGGCGACGTGACCAGCCAGCCGCTGCCGCCGCCCGGGCCGAGCTCGGCTAACCGGTCCATGTTCATCGACGCCTCGTACGACGGGACGGAGGCGGCCATGCTGACCGACGTCGCCTATCGCCACAGGCGCAGTCACGCGGTGCATGTCAGCGCGCGCGGCCGGCTGGAGCGGACCGAGGCCCCCAACAGCGTCAAGCTCAAGAAGGGCGATACGATCGAGTCCCTGGCCGAACAGTACGGGACCACCAAGCAGGCCATCCTCAAGGCCAACCACATCCGTCATCCGCGCGATCTGGCGGTTGGCTCGACGCTGAAAATCCCCTCGGACAATACCGAAAGCGCCGAGGCGTCAGGACCCGTGAGCCGGTCGGGGTCGGAGAGCCGGGCGGCCAGGGCTTCCTCCAAGCCCTATGTGACGCACAATGGCGACACCCTCTATTCGCTTGGCCGGCGCTATCACGTGTCGCCCAAGCTGCTCGCCGACCTGAACGGCCTGCCGGCGGACTTCCACCTGCATATCGGCCAGCACATCAGACTTCCCGGAGAGGAGACGGCGGCGGAAGCGCAAGCCGAGGCGCCGACGCCCAAGCGCGTCGCGGCGGTCCGCACCCGCGAGCGGGCGCACGGGACCTTCGCGGCCCCGCAGGCGCCCAACGACACCGCCATCGCCGCCGTTCCGACGCCGCCGGTCGTCGAACCGCCCGTTCGTCCGACCCGCATGGCGCGCAACGACATCGGGCCGGCGGGGCCGGCCGAGCCGGTGCCCTACACCTCCTTGCCCGGACACCTGACAGCCCCGCCGCAGCGGTCAACCGGTCCGGCCTACAATCCGCCGCAGCGGCCGACCGGTCCGGCCTACATCCCGCCGGTAAACCTGCCGCAGGCCGCGCCGGCGCCGCCGGACGCCCAGGTCGTGCTGGCCGGTCGCGGCCGGTTCGTCTGGCCGCTGCATGGTCCGCTGCTGTCGAGCTTCGGGCCCAAGCCCGGCGGCCAGCGCAGCGACGGTCTCGACATCGGCGCGCCGGCCGGCGCCGCGGTGCATGCCGCGGCCACCGGCGACGTGGTCTATGCCGGCGACCTGGTGCCGGGCCTCGGCAACCTGGTCCTGATCAAGCACGACGACGGTTGGATCACGGCCTATGCCCACCTCTCGCGCACCGAGGTCAAGATCAAGGACCACGTCATGCAGGGCGCCGAAATCGGCCTTGCCGGCCAGACCGGCGGCGCGGCGCAGCCGGAGGTCTATTTCGAGATCCGCTACGCCCCGACCCCGCGCGACAAGGCCAAGCCGGTCGATCCGTCGCTTTTGCTGTCGAGCCAGTAGAGGCGGGGGCTTCCCTAAGGTGACGGCGAATTAAGCTGCCTCCGGACGGAGTTACGC
Source organism: uncultured Caulobacteraceae bacterium (assembly GCA_937890965.1). Classification (GTDB taxonomy): domain Bacteria; phylum Pseudomonadota; class Alphaproteobacteria; order Caulobacterales; family Caulobacteraceae; genus Poindextera. Next base: position 3,762 of record CALAEG010000143.1, read on the forward strand.
CTAGCGTGCCGCCAAAATCCCGATAGGGAGACGGTGCGATGCATAGACTAATGGGCTTGGTTCTGGCCGCGGTCTTCCTCGCCGGCGCGAGTTCGGCGGGCGCCCAAACCATAGCGTTCAAGAACGTCGCGGCGCGGGTGGTGATCATCCCCGAAACGCGCTCGGACGTGCAGGTGCTGTTCCTGAAGACCAATCCGCACGTGCCGATGAAGGTCGTGAAGCTGTTCAACGACACCACCCAGGTGCAGCCGGCCAACTGGACCGGCTGGTTCTGGGGCCCCCACATGAGCTGTGGCGACCGTGAAGACCAGCCGTCGGCGACCGTCCCCGGTCTCGGCGAAATCGCCTATGACGACCTGCCGCAGATCACCGTGCGCGTACCGATGGACGCCAAGGTGGTCGCCGGCGGGGCCATCTATGGCAGCGCCGGCCGCTCCCAGAAGCTGACCTTGACCATTGCCGGCTGCGGCGACTGGACCGTGGCCAATGTCCAGGACCAGCTCTGGGTCGAATTCGCCGGCTCCGGCAAGCTGCGCACCGGCTCGTCCGGAAACATGGTCCTCCGCATCGCCGGCGCCGCCACGGTGACCAGCACCGACGTGCGGAACGGCCTCAGCCTCAATATCGCCGGCGTCGGCAACGTCCGGGTGCACAATGTGTCGGGCCCGCTGGACGTACGCCTGGCCGGCGGCGGCGACGTGCGCATCGATAACGGGCGGGCCACCACCATGGCTGTCCATATCGCCGGCTCCGGCAATGTCGACTACGGCGGCGTCGCCGACAGCCTCGACGCCAATATCGCCGGCTCCGGCGAGATCCGGGCGGCCAAGGTGCTGGGCGCGGTCAACAAGTTCATCGCCGGCTCCGGCTCCGTCGATGTGGGCCAGTAGCGCGCGCCGGACTTTTCCCTAGAGCACCGGCCAGAGCCAGAAGGCCACGCCGATCAGCGCGATGAATCCGCCGCTCAGGACCTCGCCGTACTTTTCCAGCGGCCCAAGGCTCACGCGCCTCAGGCTGGCGACCGAGATGACGCACAGCACGACATAGGTCGCGATGGTCGCGGCGGCGAACATCACCGACATCAGCACGATGAGCCAGATGCCATAGCGCCCGGCCGCGAAGAAGGCCGGTATGCCCTCGACCATGGGCGAGGACCCCAGAATGAGCACCAGCGCCATGCGCGACCCCGGCCTGGCCGGCGCGTCATGATCGTCGTGCGCGTGGCTGTGATGGTGGCCGTGGCTGTGATCTCCGTGGTCGTGGTCGCCGTGGTCATGATCGCCATGGACATGCGCTCCGTCCTCGGCGGCGCCGTGGCTGTGGCCATGCGAATGGCCGTTGGAATGGCTGTGGTCGCCGCCGGTCCTGCGCATATCCAGGAGCGAGGAGATGGCGATCCAACCGCCGAAACCGATCAGGGCGAGGCTGGCCAGTGTGTCCACCACGCCGCCGAACTGCTTGGCGGCGGCGACGCCGGCCACCCAGACGACGACGCCGATGAGCAGGGTCGACAGCACGTGGCCGGTCCCGGCGAGCAGGGCGGCGCGGCCGGTCTGAACGGTCGTCCAGCCGCGCTGGCGGGCGACCAGGGTGATCGGGACCCAGTGGTCGGGAACCATGGTGTGGAACACGCCGACCCCGGCCACGGCGGCGACGAGCAGCAGTTCGGGATCGCTCAGGGTCATGGTCGTCCCGCCTAGAGGTACTTGGTGATCGCCTTGAGGTCCCGCAAAGCCGCGGAGGCGTCTTCGCCCTCGTCGGTTCGCGTCTCCAGGCAGTGGTCGATGTGGTCGTGGATCAGTTCGCGCTTGGCGGCGCCGACGGCGGCTTCCACGGCGTGCAGCTGTTGGGCGAGGTCCGCACAGGGGCGACCCTGTTCGATCATGCCGATCACCGAGCGGAGATGACCCTCGGCCCGCTTCAGCCGCACAACGAGCGCCGGATGGGTGGAGTGTTTTGCCGGATCGGTCATAGCCTCGCCTATCCCCCCGGGGAGGATCGGTCAAACGCCAGTCGCAGGTTTTCCACTCGATCTTGGTTTATCGTGCTCCGGCTCTGCCGACGGGAGACAGTCGGCGTGCCTGGCTTTAAGGCCATCGCCTGCCTTGACGGGGCGGGTCGGCGCAGGTATCAACCGCGCCTCTGTTGGACCGGCAGTAGGCTTAAAGGCTTAGACGCGGTTCGCTTAGACGACCTGACACAGGCGCCGCGGTGCGGCGTTCAGCTAGGACAAGGCCCTCGCGGTCGTTTCCGCGCGGGGCCATTTCGTTTTCGCGGACACCTAGTAGGCGTATCTCGAAGCCGCAAAGCTTCGAGCCGGTCTTTGAAACGGTGGATGAAGAAGGCGAGAGCTCAAAGGAACGCGTACGAAATATGGATCGGCAAAACATACGCATCCGGCTCAAGGCCTTTGACCACCGGGTTCTGGATCACTCGACGCGGGAGATCGTCAACACCGCCAAGCGCACGGGCGCCACGGTGCGCGGTCCTATTCCGCTGCCGACGCTGATCGAAAAATTCACCGTCAACCGTTCGCCGCACATCGACAAGAAGTCGCGCGAGCAGTTCGAAATCCGCACGCACAAGCGCGTGCTCGATATCGTCGATCCGACTCCGCAGACCGTGGACGCGCTGATGAAGCTCGCGCTCTCGGCCGGCGTCGACGTCGAGATCAAGCTTTAAGGGACGACAGGGCCATGCGAACCGGCGTGATCGCCAAAAAGCTGGGTATGACCCGCTTCTTCGACGAAGCGGGTACAGACGTGGCCGTCACCGTCCTCTCCCTGGACGGCTGTCAGGTCACCGCTCAGCGCACCAAGGACAAGGACGGCTACGTCGCGCTGCAACTCGGCGCCGGCGCGGCCAAGGTCAAGAACACCACCAAGCCCATGCGCGGCCACTTCGCCAAGGCGCTGGTCGAGCCCAAGCGGCACCTGGCCGAGTTCCGGGTCTCGGAAGACAACCTGATCGACGTTGGCGCCGAGTTCACCGCCGACCATTTCATGGCCGGCCAGGCCGTTGACGTGACCGGCGTCACCGTCGGCAAGGGTTTCCAGGGCGGCATCAAACGCCACCATTTCGGCGGCCTGCGCGCGACCCACGGTGTATCGCTCTCGCACCGCTCGCTGGGTTCGACCGGCCAGCGCCAGGACCCGGGCCGCACCTTCAAAGGCAAGAAGATGGCTGGCCATATGGGCGTGGACAATGTGACCACCCTGAATGTGACCGTGTTCCGCGTCGATGCGGAGCGCGGTCTTATTATTTTGCGCGGCTCGGTTCCGGGCACGGACGGCGGCTACGTCAAGATCCGCGACGCGGTGAAGCGCGCCGCCCCGGCCGATCTGCCGATCCCGGGCGCCTTCAAGTCGGCGAACGGCGATGCCGGCCCGGCCAAGACCGAAGCGCCTGAAACCGAAGCGGCCGAAGCCCAGGGTGAAGCGTCATGAAACTCGACGTCGTAACCCTCGCCGGCGGCAAGGCCGGCCAGATCGATCTCTCCGACGCCATTTTCGGCATCGGCGACATCCGCCTCGACATCCTGGCGCGCTGCGTCAACTGGCAGC
>CALAEG010000144.1 GCA_937890965.1 uncultured Caulobacteraceae bacterium
GATGCAGATCAACCCCAACGGCCTGCTTTGCAACCCGCTCGACCTGGTTTTCGATATTGGCGTCAATGTGCTGGCGCCGGGCATCCATTGCGGCAACCTCACCGTACGCAAACAGGCGGTGGTCGAGCTCTTGCCAGGCGAGCACTACTTCATCAACGGCCACCTGATATTGATGGAGAACTCGCAGCTGATCGGAACCAACGTGGTCCTGGTTTTCGACGACAAATCCAACTTCACCTTCCAGGACGGCGCGCAGATTTCGTTGCAGGGTCTCCAGGGCAAGTCGGCCCTTGCCGGTTTCGTCATCGCCACGACCCGCAGCAACACCCAGACCTTCACCATCTCCAGCAGCGCCGCCCGGCAATTGCTGGGCGCCATCTACATTCCGAGCGCGACGCTGGCCGTATCGGGCACGAACAACCAGGTCGCCGACCAGTCGGCCTGGACCGTCGTGGTCGCCAAGGCGATCACGCTGGCGGGCAGCCCGAACCTGGTGATCAACGCCAACTATGCCGGCTCGACCGTGCCCGTTCCCGGCGGCGTCGGGCCACGCTCCGGCCGGGTCACGTTGACGCACTAAAGAGCGGCGACGAACCGCGTCGAGCTCAGCCGCCAGGCGGCGATGCAGGCCGCGACGCTGAACGGAACAAAGGCGGCGAACAGCCAGAAGCCGGCGGCGCTGGCATGGGCGAGGCTCATCTCGCGCCCGAAACCCAGGCCGCTGGCGATCGCGCCGGAGGCGGCCGCGCCGACCGCCGCGCCGATCATCGAGGCGGTCGGGACCGAGGCCGAGGCCAGGGCGCGTTCGGCGTCCGGGGTATTGGCGACGATGCGGCTGGCGACAAAGGCCCAGGCGAGGCCGAAGCCGGTTCCGGTGGCCAGGGTGAGCGCGCCGATCAGGCCCACCGATCCGTGCGGGACCGCGATCATCAGCCCGGCCTGGCCGAGCGCGATCATCAGCACGCCGAGACGAATGGCGCCGCGTCCCGATCCGCGGCCGGCGACGATCAGGGCGGCGAAGGTCCAGGCCATGGCCCCGCCGGCCAGGATATAGCCGGCCAGGATCGGCTGGGCGCCATAGAGCCTTTGCAAAAGCGCGGTGCCGTAGACCGAGAAGCTGACCGTCGCCACGTTCAGGCTGAAGATCATGAACAGGCCGGCGGCCGCGGCGCTTTTCGGGTCGCCGATCCCGCGCGGCAACAGGTGGGTCGGGCTGCGGCTGTCGATGCGCAGGAAAAGCCCGAACAGGACTACGCCGGCGAGGGCCGACGCCGCCGCAAGCGCCGGGGAGCGCCAGAGGCCCGCCCCGCCGATCGCGGCGATGGCCAGCGCCAGCACGCCGATCTGGACGAAGGGCGGCCTGGCTGCGTCTCGGTCAGCGGCGGCGGACGCCGGAACCAGGATGCTGGTGGCCGCGATGAAGCCTATGCCCTGCAGGGCGAAGAACCAGAAGGCGCCGCGCCAGAAGCCGGCCTGGGCGAAGAGGCCGCCGATCAGCGGGCTGAACAGGGTCGCCACGCCCCAGACCCCGGCCAGTCCGCTCAGCACGCGGGGCCATAGGGTCTGCGGAAAGAGGCTGGTCACCGCGACATAGGAAAGGCCGATCACCCAGCCGCCGCCGAGACCCTGCAGCAACCGTCCGGCCAGGAAGAAGCCCATGGAGGGCGCGAGCGCGCTGGCCGCGCAGCCCAGCGCATAGGCGACGCCCGCCGCCGCCATCGCGGTCTTCAATCCCAGGCGGAGCGAGAGCCGCCCCGCCGTCGCCCCGCCGAGGATGGAGCCGAGCAGGAAGATGGCCACGGCCCAGCCAAAGGCCGAATAGCCACCGATCTCGGAGGCGGCGCTGGGCATGATGGTCGCGGTCACCAGCTCGTCCGCAGCGGCCAGCCAGGTGCCGGCGCAGACCAGGGCGAAGCGCGGCAGGCGGCCCTCGATCACCAGGTCGCGCCATCCGATCGTCTGGGTCTCCGCCGGTTCGGCCGTCATTTTGCAAACTTATGCGTTGTTAATTAGCCTTGCCTTATCGCGCCGTTCGCCATTAAACAACGGTATTGTTTCTAATCGAGTTGGATCGAGCGTGAAGGCGACCGGCGAACAGATTCTGTTCCTGCTGAAGACGCGGGGGGCAAGCCGCACGGGCGATATCGCCAGCCGGCTCGGCCTGACCCGCCAGGGCGCGCGCCAGCAGCTCGAAAAGCTCGCCGCCGAGGGCCTGATCTACTTTGCCGACGAGCGCGACGGGGTGGGGCGGCCGCGGCGAAGCTGGAGCCTGACCGCCAAGGCCGATGCGCAGTTCCCTGACACCCATTCTGCCCTGACCCTCGAACTGCTGGGCGCCGTCGCGGCCGAGTTCGGCGAGGCGGGCCTCGACCGGCTGATCGCCCGCCGCGAGCGCGATAGCCTGGACGCCTACGGCGCCGCCATGGGCGGCCTGACCGACCTGCGCGCGCGCCTCCGCCGGCTGGCCGGCCTGCGACGCGCCGAGGGCTATATGGCCGAGGTGAGCGAGGACGAGGAGGGCCTGCTGCTGATCGAAAACCACTGCCCGATCTGCGCCGCGGCGAGCGCCTGCCACGGCCTTTGCCGCTCGGAACTGGCGATCTTCCAGGCAGTGCTGGGCGAAGACTGCCGCGTCGAGCGCATCGACCACATTCTGGCCGGCGCGCGGCGCTGCGCCTATCGAGTCACGCAAGCGACAGTTTGAGCACTTGAATAGACAAGCTTGAGGTTGGAAGACTGTCGGCGGCGGACAGCGGGGGCATCCAGCCGGAGACGGCCGATTTGAGCCTTTCGGAGGTCTTGCTTGGTACGATAAGGCCGAAGACCCGCTTCTGGCGCGGCCAGCTGCTGGCCCTTATCTGCGTCGCGATTCCCACTCTGGTGAAGATCGGTCTCGCGCCGCTCCTGCCCGATCGCGGTCAGGTGGTTTTCTACTTTCCGGCGGTCATCGTGGCGGCGGTCTGGGGCGGCGCCCGCGCCGGCGCCGCGGCCCTGGCGCTCAGCTCGCTCATCGCCTGGTACGCGTTCGTCCCGCCGTATTTTTCGCTGCACGCGCCACCCCGATCCTTCGCCATCCTGCTCGGCGGCTATCTGCTCTCGGGCGGGTTTGTGGTTCTGGCCGGCGCCATGCTGCGCAGCGCGCTGCTTTCGGCGCGGCGCGCCCAGGCGCGCTACGAGGCCCTGGTCGAGGCGGCGACGACCGTGACCTTCCGTATGGACAGCGATGGCGAATTCTCGGAATCGAACCAGGCCTGGAGCGACTATACCGGCCTGGACTGGCGCCAGCAGCGCGACGGCGGCTGGCGCGAGCAGATCCATCCTGATGATCGCCAGAGGGTCCTGGCCCAGATGAGCGCGGCGGTCTCGGCGCGCCGGCCCTGCCGGGTCGAGTTTCGCCACTGGCACGCGCCAACGAACGCTTATCGCTGGGTGTCGTGGCAGACCGCGCCGATCCTGGACGACGACGGCGCGCTGGTGGAATGGATGGGCGCCTCCATGGACATCCACGAACAGCGGATCGCCCAGGAGCTGGAGGCCAACCTGCTGCACGAACTGCAGCATCGGGTGAAGAACTCCCTGGCCGTGATCAGGGCGCTTTGCGACCAGACCGCACGCCATTCGACGACGCTGAACGGCTTTGTCGATACCTATAACGGCCGGCTGAGCGCGCTGTCGGAAGCCCAGGGCCTGCTGACTGACAAGAGCTGGGGCCTGGCGACGATCGACGAGGTGGCGCGCACGGTTCTGCGCGCCTTCATGGACGAGGATGCGCAGGCCATCCGCATCGACGGCCCGCCGGTGCCGCTGAAACCGACCACCACGACCAACCTGGCCCTGGCCTTCCACGAACTGGCCACCAATGCGAGCAAGCATGGCGCCCTGGCCTCGCCTGAGGGACGGGTGGACGTGCATTGGTCAGTGACCGATGGGATGGTCGAACTCGATTGGATCGAGAGCGGCGGCCGTAAGGTCGAGACGCCGAGCCGCGCCGGTTTCGGCTCGCGGCTGCTGGGCCGCGCCGTGGCCCACGAGCCTGACTCCTCGACGCGGATGGAGTTCGACGCCGACGGCTTCCGCTATCGCGCCTGCTGGCGGGCGGCGGCCGAGTCGCAATCGCCGCCGGTCGCGGCGCGGGAACCGCTGACCAGCACTGCGGCATAGGCGACGCCCGGCCGCCCCGGATCGCCGCGCACCTGTGCCGGCAGCGGCGTGATGGCGGTGAAGCAGCCGCTCAGGCCCTGGTCCGCCGTACGGCGATCGAGATCGATCACCACACCCGGTTTGGTCAGATCAGCGCGCCAGGAGGGATCGCCGGGCGCGTAGCGATCACGCTCGCGCAGCTCGATGACGGGGCCGTGGATCTTGCCGCTCGCCGCCAGTTCCGCCGTGGTCGCATAGCTCAGGGTCCCGACCCAGGCGGCGTGGTTGGCCAGCCGCAGCGCCTCGACCCGGCCGGCCAGGTCGGACCAGCCGCGGAAGGCAAGCGCTGGATCCGATAGGCCGATATCGGTCTCGGCGACGGCCAGGTGGATCAGGACCAGGCCCGAGATGGCCAGGCCGACGGCCGCGGCCCGCCGGCGGATCGCGGCCAGATAGCCCTTGTCGGCGACCGTCTCGGCGGCGCCGGCGGCGAGGATGGCCAGGGCCGGATAGAGCGGCGCCGACCAGTGCGCCTCCGCCCGGTCGTGCAGGCAATGCAGCACCAGATAGGCGATGAAGGGCAGGCTGGTGTTGAGCACAAGGCCGAGGTCGATGGGGTTCGGCGTCCTGGATCGCCAGACCCCCACCGCGCCCCGCCCGGCGAAATAGGCGATGTACGGATTGAGCAGCACCAGCTGGCCGCCGACGAACCAGAGCAGGTTCTCCGGCGCAAAGCCGCCGGGCGCGGCTCGGCCGAACTGCTTGATGAAGGTGACCCAGTGGTGGTCGGCGTTCCAGGCGACATTAATGGCGAACAGACCGCCGGCGACCAGCACCGCGGCCCATGGCCAGGGCCGACGCAACGCCCGCCAGCCGCCAGGCTTGAGCACCAGCCAGAGCAGGACGCCCGGCGCGATGAACAGGGCGGAGTATTTCGAAAGCGTCGCCAGACCGGCCGCCACCCCGGCGGCCAGCCACCAGGCGCCGCCCCTCGCACCGTCGATGCGCGTCAGGCAGGCCAGCGTCAGGGCCCAGAACAGGATGTTCGGCGAATCCGGGATGGCCAGGAAGCCGCCGACGCCGATCAGCAGGGTGGCGTTGAACCAGATCGCCGCGCGCAACGCCGCTCGTTCGCCGGCCCCGATGCGGCTGGCGATATCGAAAACCACCAGGCTGGCCAAGCCCGACGAGAGCACTGGCAAGAGCCGCACGCCGAGCGGATTGTCGCCGGCGATCGTCATGCCGGCCCGCACCCACCAGGCGATCATCGGCGGGTGGTCGAAATAGCCGAACTGCAGGCTGCCGGCCCACAGCCGGTAATAGGCCTCGTCCTCGCTGAGCGGGATGAAGGCCGCGGCCGCGAGCCTGGCCAGGGTCACCGTGATGAGGAAGACGATCAGCGATCGCGGCGGTCTGGCCATGCAGGGGCGCTAGCGACCGCCTAGGCGGCTCCGGCGCTCGCGGCGCGGGCGGGGGAGAGGCGCTTGACCGCGGCCGACAGCCGGTGCCGCAGCTTCTGCCACTGGGCGATGCTTTCGGAGGTGACCCAGTTCATCTGCAGCACACGGCGGGGACCGATGAAGCGCTTGTGGCCGTGCCAGGAATTGTCGGCGCGCCGAAAGGCGACCAGGGCGCCGAAATTGGGTGGCGCTTCGGCCACATAGTCTTCCAGATCGTGATCGTTGCGCAGCAGCCGCAGGCGGCCGCCGTCCGGCGCCCAGTCGTCGTTCAGATAGATCAGGATGGTGACGATCTTCGACTTGGAATCGGTGTGGATGTCGCCGTCCCGGTCGCCGCACATGCCGCGCACGGTGAAGGTCGTCGCCCTGTCCTTAAGGTCGAGATCGAACTTGGCCTCGATGGCGCGGCGAAAGGCGTCGCCCTTCAGCTCCTCGATCAACCCGGCCAGCGCGCCCTTGACCTCGACATCCTCGAGCGCATACGAGCCTGGCTTGGCGATGGCGGGATAGGCCTCGGCGATCTCCGGCCGCGTTTCGGGCCGCACGAAGCGTTCCAGAACCAGATAGTCGAACGGATCGTGGTTCAGGGGCGCCGCGCTGAGCGCATCAATGTCGAGAAAACCCATTTCCGGTCCTTTCCGCCCCGCCCGACGCATCAGTCCCATATCGTAAGCCTAATTCCTTTGGCTATAGGCTGGCCTATGTGCGGCATCCGGAGCGTTTTGGCGACATGACCCCGTTGACCTGTTGGTTCATGACCACCGGCGAGGCGGGATTCCGCAGCCAGGCCCGCGGCCTGGCGGAGCGGCTGGCCCGCGATCCGCGTGAACTGGTCGTCGGTTTGCGATTTCCCTGGAACCGGCTGCCGGTGGGCCTGACACCCAATCCTTTCGCCCTGCTCGACCCGGCGCGTGATCGGCCGGCGCCGCCCTGGCCGGATTTGCTGATCTCGTGCGGCCGGCGCACGGCGGCGCTCGCCATGGCCATCCGGCGCGCCAGCGAAGGCCGCACGCTGACAGTTCACGTGCAGGATCCGCTGGCGCGGCCCGACGGCTTCGACCTGGTCATCGCCATGCACCACGATGCGGTCTCCGGCCCGAACGTCTTGAAAGTCGTCACCGCCCTGCACGGCGTCACCCCGGAAAAGCTGGCCGAGGCGGGCAGGGCTTGGCGCGACCGGCTTGGACCGGGGCCCGCGCCGCTGGCCGGCGTGCTGATCGGCGGCCCGACCGGCGGAAAGGCCTTCCCGACGGGAGCCTTCATCGAGGCGCTGACCCTGTTGCGAGGTGAACAGGCCGCCCGGTTGGCCATCGCCCCGTCCCGCCGCACGCCGCCATCGCTGGTCGCGGCCGTCACGGCAGCCTTCGCCGGCGACCCCGGCGTCTTCATCTGGGATCGGCGGAGCGACAATCCCTATCTCGGCATCCTGGCCCTGGCCGATCGGCTAGTGGTCACCAGCGACAGCGTTTCGATGATCTCCGAGGCCCTGGCCACCGGCCATCCCGTCGATATCTTCGGCGAGCCACAGAACGCGCGTCATGCGAAATTCCTGCGGACCCTTTTCGACGATGGGCTGATCGACCCCTTCACCGGCGGCCCAGTCGCCGCCCGCGACAGGCGGCCGGTCGATGCGACGGACTTCGCCGCTCAGGCGGTTCGGAGGCTGCTCGAGGCGCGCACGGGCGCGGTGTTGTAGGCGAGCTGCGTGCGGTCGCGCCAGGCGTCGGTGACGTAGTTGACGATGACCGACTTGCGCACCCCGTCGATCCTGCGCTTCTCAAAACCATGCCAAGTGTGGTCGCCGGGCACGAACATCAGCGCCTGATTGCGAACGAAGGGCGCGCGCTTGGCCCAGCGGTCGGCTGCGGCATAGATGTCGGTGCCCAGGTCCTCCTGGCCCGGCTCGGCCAGATAGTGGAGCAGGGTCACCAGTTTCGCGCCTTCGTCGGTGTGGGGCTGAAGCCAGAACCCGTCGACGTCCTGGGCGAACTCGACGCGCAGATAGCTGCCGTCCAGATTGACGCCGATGGCATTGGCGAACATCGCCACCGTGTCCGGATCGTGGAAGGCGCGCGCGATCGCGGCGCAGACCGGACGGCGCGCGATATTCTCGTCGTCGAAATAGGTGCGGGTATCGTTGTGAAGTTCCCGCTTGCCTGAGACACCATCAAGCGCGGGCGCCTCGAAGGGCAGGTCGAACAGCGCGTCGACGATGGTTTCGGGAAGGAGGTGCGTCAGCGTCCAGTGGTGGTAGGGCGTCTCGGATACCGACGCGGCGGCCAGGCTGGCGCCAATCTGGGCCTTGATGGCCGCGACATCGGCATCGATGCTGCGAAGCTTGGAATCGGCTAGGGCGGGCACTTCAACAATCCATTTTCAAGCGGCGCTTCGGCCGACAGTCGGGCCTAGATGCCATAGTTCGCGCCCTGATGCGATAAGCCGCGCTGGCAGTGCGCGGCTGTAGGCTTGGCCAAAGAGGGAAGGGTGTCGGCCGATCGGCGTCCACCGATCCAGGGGGGCTGGGGGGGCTGTTCAGGATCCGGGACCCGCGAACAACCAATCAGCCGACGACCTCTTATCACCACCCCATGAGGCCGCGCCGCGACCGGAATTAGGCCATTTCGCGGCCCAAGCGTCTGTGTTCGCCGCGCAACAGTTTGCCGGCATCGCAACCTTGATCATTGATGCCGCTTCCCGCCGGCCCCCGGATCAGTCAGAAACATAAGTGAATTGAACTTCGCGGGGTCATCGATACGGCCTCGTTGGGGTGAGGGGAGTTTCGCGGGCAGGCTCCCGAACGATGCGTTCTAGGACGTGTTCTTCGGGCCGCGAAACAGGACAGAGCCGAACTTAAGGGCGACCCGCGGGGTCGCCCTTTTGCGTTGTGGCCACGACCGGGGGTGGCTTTTGCGACGCCATCGTCTGCTATCGGCGCCGGCTGGACTAGGCCCGCGGTTCGGCGGAGCGGGGCGGGGATCGGGCGCCTATATAGATCCTGAAGCCTCTGTGGGGGCGTTTGGGACCCTGAGCGTGAGCCAATGAAACAGTTCGTTTGTCCATCGTGCGGAGCGGTGAACCGTGCTCCCGAAGGCCGGGACGCCCGCCAGGCCAGTTGTGGAAAATGCCACCAGACCCTGCTGACCGGCGCGCCTGTCGAGGTTTCCGGCGCTCAGCTGCAAGCCCATCAGAACGCCACCAAGGGCGCGGCCCTGCTCCTGGACGTCTGGGCGCCCTGGTGCGGGCCGTGCAAGTCGATGGCGCCCCAGTTCGCGGCCGCGGCCAAGGAACTCGAGCCCGAGGTGCGACTGTTGAAGCTGAACTCGGACGCCGAGCCAGCGGCGGCCAGCGCGCTTGGCGTGTCGGGCATACCGGCGCTCTTTCTCATTCGCGACGGCAAGGTCATCGCCAGGACCGCCGGCGCCATGCCCGCCAGCCAGATCGTCAGCTGGACGCGCCAGGCGCTATCGCAGTCACCCGCCCACAGCTGAAGTTCAACCTTGCCTAAGGCGCGACCAGCACGGTCTGCGAGGCCGGCAGGTCGCCAGGCGACTGT
>CALAEG010000145.1 GCA_937890965.1 uncultured Caulobacteraceae bacterium
CATGCTTCGCATGGTCCCCCTCCCCCAACGGGGGAGGATTAGGAGAGGTGTTCGCGGGTCGCCGCGCAGGCTAGCGTGCGGTCGGTGGAGGGGACTGCATGGCGGATGTGGCGGCGGCGGGCGATCACGAGGTGCACGAGGCGTTCGGGCCGCCGTTGAGCGGGCTCGAGGCCGGGTCGGCCATCGCGATCGGGGTGCTTTCGCTGCTGCTGGCCGGGGTGCTGCCGATCCTGCTGTCGGCCCTGGTCGACGAGCACCGGCTGGACGCCCGGGGCATTGGTCTGGCCGCCATGCTGGAGGCCCTGACCATGGGCGCCGCCACCGGCCTAGCCAGCGCGGTGCTGAAGCCCATACGGCTGCGGGCCATCGGCGTCGCGGCGGCCTTGGCGTTGACCGCTTGCGACCTGGCCAGCCTGACGATGCATGGCGCCGGCGTCTTCCTGGTGCGGGGGCTGGCGGGCCTGCCGGAGGGCCTGTTGCTCTGGATCTGCATCGGCATGATCGCGCGCACGGTGACGCCGGAGCGCTGGGCGGGCGTACTGCTCACCGCGCTCACCCTGGCCCAGTTCATCGCGGCGACCCTGTGCGCCGTGGTCATCGTGCCGCGCTTCCACGCCAATGGCGGCTTCGCCTTGGTGGCCGTGGCCAGCCTGCTTGCGGCGCCGATCGCGCTCTTGGTGCCCGACCGCTATGCCGACCTGCCGGATACCGGCGGGGCCTCGTTTCCGTTGCCGGCGCGGGGCTGGGTGGCGCTGGTGGCCATGTTGCTGATCGGCGCGGCCTCGGGCGCGGTGGGCATCTATATCGTGCCGCTGGCGCACCAGGCGGGCCTGAGCACCGAGATCGGCGGGGTGGCCAATTCGGTGTCGCTGGCCGCCCAGGTGGCCGGGGGCGCCCTGGCCGTCGCCGTGGCCGGGCGGGCGCGGTATTTCCACGTCTTTGTCGGCGGGACGATCGCGCTTCTGATCGCCTGGAGCGTCTATGGCTTCACCCAGCCGGCCTGGCTGTTCATCGCCGCCAGCGCGCTGTTCGGTTTCGTCCTGCTGTTCATCGGCCCCTTCTTCGTGCCCATGGCCATCGAGGCCGATCCCAGCCGACGCACGGCGGTGCAGGTGGGGGCGGCGCAGCTGTTCGGCGGCGCGCTGGGACCCTTGCTGGCGGCGTTAAGCGTCAGCGATTCCAATTCGCGCGGCGTGCTGTTGCTGGGCGGCGGCCTGGTGGGTTCGGGCGTGGCGCTGGTCGCCTGGCTGCATTTCAGCGCCCGGAGGCTCGCGGCATGACGGCCTGTTACACCGATAAGATCAGCGTCGCGCCGGGCGAGACCTTTGCCCTGCATGCGAGCTCGGCCAGCGGCGAATGCGCCCTGGAGATCGCCCGGGTCGGCGCCGAGCGGCTTGTGGTGCATCGCGCGCGCGTCGCGGTGGACGACCATAAGCGGCCCGAGCACGCTGACGCCGAGGGCTGCGGCTGGCCGGCCTGCTGCACGGTCACGGTCGGGGCCGATTGGGGGTCCGGCTATTACGACATCGCGCTCAGCGACGCCGACGGGGGCGAGGCGCATCACTTCGTCTGCGTCCGCGCGCCGGCGGGCCAGCCGGGGGCAAGGGCGGTGCTGGTTTTGGCCACCAACACCTTGTTCGCCTACAACTATTGGGGCGGGGCCAGCGCCTATGCGCATGTGGAATCGCTGCTGGCGCGCCAGGCGACGCTGCCGGAGGCGATGGAGAACGCCATCGGGCGGCTCTCCACCCAGCGGCCGATCGCGCCGCTGCTGATCGCGCCGCCGGCGGACATGCCGCGCCTGGTCAACATGCGCAAACGCGGCTTCGAGGAGCGGCCCTGGGCCGGGGCGGAGACCGGTGCCTGGGGCCGCGCCCACGGCCAGAGCCCCTATGACGGCTCGGCGGGGTTCCTCAACAAATGGGAGCACGCCTTCGTGCGCTGGGCGGAGGCCGAGGCGATCGGCTTCGACTATCTGACCGATGGCGACCTGGACGCCGATCCGGGCGCGCTCGATCCCTACGCGGCCGTGATCCTGGTCGGGCACAGCGAATACTGGTCGGGGCCGGAGCGGGACGTGATCGACGCCTTTCTGGGTCGCGGCGGGCGGCTGGCGATATTTTCCGGCAACACCGCCTTCTGGAAGGTGCGCTGGGAGGACGAGGGCCGCACCCTGGTCTGCCACAAGTGGAAGGGGTTCGAGGCCGAGAGCGTACCGCCGGCGGAGGCCACCCACCTGTGGTCCCATCCGGCCTTCGGGCGACCGGAAGCCGCGACCACCGGCTTGAGCTTCATCTTCGGCGGCTATCACCGGCTGGGGCTTTGCGCGGCGCGGGGGATCGGCGGCTACACGGTCTATCGCGACCGGCACTGGGCGCTGGACGGCTGCGACCTCTATTACGGCGACGTGTTCGGCGATGCGGTTCCGTTGCTGGGCTATGAGAACGACGGCTGCGAACTGCGTTTCGGCGCCGATGGTTTGCCGGCGGCGGTGGGCAATCTGGGCGTGCCGGAGGACCTGGAGATCATCGCCATGGCGCCCGCGGCCTTCGCCGAGACGCCGAGCCCGTACCGGGCGTTGATTCCGCCGGAGAAGCTCGAAGTGGTGGCCGAGATCGCCTATGGCGATGCCGGCGTGGAAACCCAGGCCAGGGTTTTACGCGGCCACGCCGTCATGGCCTCGTTCAAGCGCGGCGCGGGCGAGGTCTTCAACGCCGGCACCACCGAATGGACGCACGGCCTGGCCGCCGGCGACCCCTTCGTGAC
This sequence comes from uncultured Caulobacteraceae bacterium, assembly GCA_937890965.1. GTDB lineage: Bacteria > Pseudomonadota > Alphaproteobacteria > Caulobacterales > Caulobacteraceae > Poindextera. The sequence continues at coordinate 2,767 of CALAEG010000145.1, forward strand.
CCGGATCACCTTGAACGTGCTGAAGCGGTTCGGGGCGGTGGATGGCTAACCGAAGTTAAGTCTATGAATTAACAGTGTAATTTCTTACCGTTCGCAGCGAGGCCGAGTCTAGCGCCCCTTCTCCCGCGAGGGGAGAAGGGACACGTTAGCTGAATGCTAAGTATATGATTTCGAGCTATATTCTTACTTAGTGTGCGCATCCAGACCGGGTCTTAACCTTGCCATGGCCGTTTTCGCTCCTGACCACCGAAATGACGGGTCATCGCGGTGCGGATAGCTTGGCGGCGTGCCAGTATGGGACGTTAACACCTCCCTAACCATATGATATCGTGTGGTATTCTTACCTACGGGGCGTAGCTCGACCGGGCCTTGACGCCCCAGTGGCCGGCCTCGCAGGTCACCACATAGATGGAATCGAAGCCGCCGATGACGCTGCCGTCCTTGCGGTAGCGGGTGAAGCGGGTGTCGAAATGGACCTTGTCGGGGCCGGCGTGGATGACGTTGCGGCGCTCCCAGGCGGAGTGGTCCCATTCGGCCAGGGCGCCACGGTCGAACATGCCCGGCTGATGATAGTCGGCGTCGATGATCACCATGGTGTTGGAGGCCAGCCGCACGCTGGGGAAGTTGAAGGTCTTCTGCCAGGCGGCGATGTCGCGGGCGTTGAAGGCGGCCATGAAGTCGTCGAGGACTCGCGTGGCGGCGGCGATGGCGTCATCGTTCATTGGCTTGACCTCGCTCCTGGCGTCCGGCTCTTAAACCGGACGATTTCGACAAAAGGAATTTGAAAATGGAATTTCGGCGATTGGGTTCGAGCGGCCTGAAGGTCAGCGAAGTCGGCCTTGGCTGCAACAATTTCGGCATGCGTATCGACCAGCAGGCGACCAGCGCGGTGGTGGCCGCGGCGCTCGACGCCGGCATCACCCTGTTCGACACGGCGGACGTCTATGGCGGCACCAAGTCGGAGGTGATGCTGGGCGAGGCGCTGAAGGGCAAGCGCCACGAGGTGGTGATCGCCACCAAGTTCGCCATGCAGGTCGGCCAGCGGGTCGATCAGACCGGCGGCTCGCGCCGGCACATCGTCAACGCGGTCGAGGCCAGCCTGAAGCGGATGCAGACCGACTATATCGACCTCTATCAGATGCATCGGCCGGACGCCGACACCCCGATCGAGGAGACGCTGCTGGCGCTGGACGACCTCGTGCGCTCCGGCAAGGTGCGCTATCTGGGCAATTCCAACTTCGCCGGCTGGCAGATCGCCGAGGCCGACTGGGTGGCCAAGTCCGAGCACCTGCACCGCTTTGTCTCGGCCCAGAACAACTACTCCCTGATGGAGCGGCGGGTGGAGCACGAGGTGCTGCCGGCCTGCGACCATTTCGGCCTGGGCTTCCTGCCCTTCTTCCCGCTGGCCTCGGGCCTTCTGACCGGCAAGTACCAGCGCGGCGAGGCGCCGCCGGAAGGCACGCGGTTAGCGGCCTCGGGCGCGCGCGGCGCAGCGGCCCTTAGCGAGCAGAATTTCGACCGGCTGGATCGGCTGGCGTCTTATGCCGACGCCCATGGCCACACCATGCTGGACCTGGCCTTCGCCTGGCTGCTCGGCCATCCGCCGGTGACGTCGGTGATCGCCGGCGCGACCAAGCCAGAGCAGGTCAAGGCCAATGCCGCCGCGGCGGCGTGGAAGATGACGCTGACCGAGGTGGCCGAGGTTACGGAGCTGGCGCGCTAGGGCTTGGCGACGGCCGCCTGGGCGGAGGTGGCGATAGGCGCCGGCGTATCCGGGCGCCAGACCACGGTATTGTCGACGGCATAGAGGCGGCACTGGACCTTGCGAGTCGTGCAGTCCTTCAAGAGCGCGTCCAGCGAGCCGGCGTCGCTGACCGAGCCCCAGCGGCCGTCGCTGGTCAGCAGAAAGGCGCGCGGCTTGTTGAGCAACAGGAACTGTTTGTAGGCATCGGTGACGCCGGCCGGGGCGGTGTTGATGATGGTCGGCACGGCGGCGATATTGCCGATGGGCGCGTAACCGGATCCGACCGGCTCGCCGTTGGCGTCGGTGGCGACACCGTTGGCGGCAAGGGCCGCCACCCAGTTGTGGCGCGCCGTCTCGACACGGGCGGGCAGTTCCATCACCCACTGGGCCGGGTAGGCAAAGGCCAGGTTGTCGGTCTCCTTCGACGCGATGGCGACGGTGACGCCGACCAGACGCCCGTCCTCGTCGAACAGGCCGCCGCCGCTGGATCCGGGCGCGATGGGCGCCGAGGTCTGGATGTCGGGCAGGGTCTCGTTCGCCGCAACGCGCAGGGCGGACACCAGGCCGTCGGTCAGGGTGAGCTCGAGGCCCAAGGGGCTGCCGATGGCATAGACCTTCTCGCCGACCTTGACGCTGTCGATGGGCGCGATGACGGCGGGCACGGCCGGCAAGGCGGTGTCGGTGGTCAGCAGGCAGAGGTCGCGGCTGTGGACGGGATCGGGGGTGATGGTGTCGATCTTCACCACCCGCTTGCCGCTATCGCGGGCGATGGTGACGCCGGTGGCGCCATTGACCACGTGGCAGGCGGTGACCAGCAGGCGAGGCGCGATGGCCACGGCGCTGCCCATGGCGAAGATGGGATTGTCGCCATGCTGGGCGCGCACCACCCAGATGGTCGGGGAGAGCTTGGCGAACAGGTCTTGCGGCGTCATGGCCGCGGCGACATTAGGCGCCAGCGACAGGCCGATGAGAGCTGGGGCGATCAGCGCCGCCAACGGCCGCAGAGTCTTGATCGTCATGGTGCGCGCCTGAACCCAGGATTAAGGAAACGCCCGGGCGCGACGTTTGTTGCGAAGCTTGCGCTGGAACTCAGCCGGCCAGGCGGCCCAGAACCAGGACGAGGTTAGCCACGACCACCAGGCCAAGCGCCCAGGCGATGACGCCGCCCAGCGGCAGGCCTGAACGGACCGGCCGCTGGCTCTCGCCGCCGCCGCGCATCCAGTCTCGGGTGCTGCTCATCGGTTGTCTCACTTTCGTCATGGCGCCTTCGCCACAAGGGTAAAACAGCAAGATCGGGCCAGAGTTTCGGGACTCCGTGCGTCCGAATTCGACCGCCAACCCCGCAAAGGTCGCCAAGGAAAGCGCGGCTGTTCGGGCTTATGACTCCACTCTTCTTGGTGTGCTTGGTGGTTGAATCCCTAATGGCGCGTACCGCGCATGGTCTTGGCACCCTTGGCGGTTAAAC
>CALAEG010000146.1 GCA_937890965.1 uncultured Caulobacteraceae bacterium
GGCCGCCTTGGCCTTTTGGCTCATTGCAGCGAGCTGCTGACGGTCGCTGCCGGTCGCTTGCGCTGCAAGACCAATGGTGCGTGGCGCGGTACGCGTCAGCACGACATGGCTGCGCCGGATCAAGAAATTCGCCGAGCGTGCCGCCGAGGCATCCCGGCCTAACGTGCGAAAAGCAACGATGCGGCACTTTCTTCGCCCGTGCCTGTGAAGAACGGTGCGCCGAAAAGCGCCTGAACGGTTGCCGCTAAAACAGTGGTGAGAACCGCTGGCAGGCGGGAGTGAGAACCGTGGAAGCCTTATTGCACCGGGGCTTTCGCGCCGGTTCCCACAGTTCCTAGGGTTCCCACCGAATACATACGCGACAACACCGCAATGGTGCCAACGGTGCGCGTCGCGGGGCGTTGGGCGGCTCCCTCACCGGCGTCATGCACTTGATGATCTGACCCTGAAGCCGGTCAACGACGGCTAGCACTCGGTCGATATCCAATTCGCCGCCCAGCCACTTGAAGACGTTCCCGTCCCATTCGCCGACTTGTAGCTGCGTCGAGACAAGCTTTGATGATGTCGCCTCGGGTCATCCCACGCATAGGTGTCAATTTAATCCGCCACGTCGCGCATCGTTTCCAGCGTGGGATGTGCGCGATCAAATCGGCTATGGCGGCTTGGATCGCTGGCTTGGCCACCTCGAGGTGAGGCGCGATCTCGGCTCCACGCCGGGCTCGGCGCAGAGCAACGATCATAAATTGCAGATCGGCCCACCACCGAAATCTGAAGATTTCGTCCTCGGGTCTTTTGCAGCGCAAGCGTCGGCGCTGAAGGGCTTCGCTGATCAAGCTCGCGCGCGCTCGGCCGCCGCTGCGTCAGAGGGACGATCCGCTAGTGACAACGTCGGCTCCTTCTTGCCGCGTCCTTTTGGGCAGATAACCCGAAGGCAGCGGCTCGCCCGCCTTAGCGCGCAGTCTCAGCTCTTACTGAAACTCGTCTCGTTGGTAGCGCGATGGTAGCGGCGATTTCCACGTGATGACCGATAAGGCGGAATTTTCCTTACTGTATATGGTGGAGCCGAGCGGAATCGAACCGCTGACCTCCTCATTGCGAACGAGGCGCTCTACCAACTGAGCTACGGCCCCTTTTGGGAGCGCGGCACATAAGGGCCGCCCGCCCGGGCTGTCAAGGCGACCGACCGCGGCCGCCACGGCCTCGCGTGCGTTATGTCGTGAGCCCGCCGCTTCGCCTTGCCCAGGCGCGAACGGCCGCGCTAGATGCCGCATGGTTCAGATAAGGCTCGCCCCCGGATGATCATCCCGCTGCTTTGGCTCTTCAACACCCTGATCACCCTCTACATCTGGGTGATCATCGCCATGGTGATCATGAGCTGGCTGACCGCCTTCAACGTGCTCAATCCGCGCAGCCCGTTCGTGGCCCAGGTGGACCGGGCGCTCTACGCCATCACCAATCCGCTCATGGGCCCGGTACGGCGGATCATTCCGTCGATCGGCGGCCTCGACATCAGCCCGATCCTGGTGGTGCTGCTGCTCGAGTTCATCCGCCGACTGGTCAACAGCCTGGTCCTCGGCGGCGGCCTGATGGGGATCTAGCCGGCGACCAACGCCTCGCGCAGCAGCGCCGCGATCACCACGGCAATCTCGTCCTGGCCGGCGGCGTCGGCGATCAGGTCCTGGCGCGTCTCCAGTTCCAGATAGTCCAGCCCGCGCGCGTCGGCGTGCAGCGGGATGGTGTTGTCGATCTGGTCCATGGAATAGGGCTGGTTGTCCCCCGCCTGGTCGCCGAACGCCTTGCGCAGCACGGCCAGCATGCGGCTGGAAAAGGCTGAATCGCCCCGGTGCAGGACGCCGAACCGCCAGGGCCGCACGTGGCCCTGGAAGACCGGCGTGAAGCTGTGCAGGGAGACCAGCAGGGTCGGTCGGCCAAGCCGCAGGCGCTCGTCCAGCGCCTCGGAAATCCGCCCCTGATAGGGCGCGTAGATCTCGTCGCGGCGCGCGGCGAGATCGGCGGCGCTCAAGCCCAGATTGCCGGGGATGGTCTGGCCGTCGCTCACCTCGGGCGTCGAGTCCGCGGCGCCCGGCACACGATTGCAGTCGATCGTCAGCCGCGAATAGGCTTGGCGGATGAACGCGGCGTCCAGGGCCGCGGCCAGGCGTTCGCCCAGCGCCGCCACGCCGATATCCCAGGCGATATGCCGCAGATGCGCCTCCGCCGGCAGGCCGAGGTCGCCCAGGCTTTGCGGGATCAGGCGGCCGGCATGGTCGCCGAGCAGCAGAAAGGGCGAAGACCCGCCTGGATTCGTGACAATCACCGGCGATGGGTCGTCCGCGCCGAGCAGGCGGTTCGACGTAAGCGGTGAATCGGCGCAACGCTTGTTCAATGCCGATCCTTTCGATCCGCCATCTGACGAGATACCGTTACCGCAATCCGGTGGCGCTCGGGGAACATCGCATGATGTTTCGCCCGCGCGAGGGCCATGACCAGCGCATCCTGTCCTGCGATGTGCAGATCAGCCCGGTCCCGGCGCGGCTGCGCTATGTGCACGACGTCTTCGGCAACAGCGTCGGCGTGGTTGGGTTCAAGGGCCGCAGCCGCGAACTGACCTTCGAAAGCTTCGTGCGGCTGGAGCACACGCCGGCCTCCGCCTTCGCCGATCTCGACGGCGACATGGAGGTCTATACGGGCGCCGCGCCCTTCGCCTACAGCGCCCAGGACCTGCCCGACCTGGCCCAGTCGATGCAGCGGCTGCATCCCGACCCGCAAGGCGTCGTCGATCAATGGGCGCGACGGTTCGTGCGCCGCGCCGGCGCGACGCCGCTGCAGACCCTGCTCAGCGAGATGACCCAGGCCATCTATGCCGAGTTCAAATACTCAAAGCGCCTGGAAATGGGTTCCCAGACCCCGCTGCAGACCCTGGAACTGCGCAGCGGCAGCTGCCGCGACTATGCGATCCTGATGATCGAGGCGGTGCGCAGCCTCGGCCTCGCCGCCCGCTTCGTCTCCGGCTACATCTACAGCCCGCACCGCAGCGCTTCGCACCGGGGCCGCATCGGCGGCGGCCATACCCACGCCTGGGTCAGGGTCTATTTGCCGGCCTGCGGCTGGGTGGAGTTCGACCCCACCAACGGCATTGTCGGCAATACCGATCTGGTTCGGGTGGCCGTCGCGCGCGACCCGCGCCAGGCCGTGCCGCTGCATGGAACCTGGGCAGGATCGCCCACGGACTACCTCGGAATGGACGTGGAGGTGGACGTCCGGGCGGAAATCGAAGGACTAGGGCAACTCTCGACGCCGCGGACCGTTGCCGTGGCGAGATAGCGACCAAGGGTCCCGTCATGCGCATCCATACCGGCTTCGAGATCACCTATGATTGCCCCATGCCGGTGCCGATGTTGCTGATGCTCAGCGTGCATCCATCCCGGCGCGGCGACCTGGAGACCTTCGACGGGCTGCGCACCGACCCAGTGGTCGATGTGCATCACTATCTCGACGGCTACGGCAATAACTGCATGCGGGTGCTGGCGCCGGCGGGCCGCTTCGTCCTGTCCTCGGACTTCATCATCCGCGATTCCGGCCAGCCCGACGAATACGCCCCCGATGCGGAGCAGATCGCCGTGCACAACCTGCCCGACGAGGCCGTCGTCTTCCTGCTCGGCAGCCGCTATTGCGAGACCGACCGGCTGAGCAACCTGGCCTGGTCGCTGTTCGGCGGCACGCCGCTGGGCTGGCCGCGCGTGCAGGCCATCTGCGACTATGTGCACGACCACATCCGCTTCGACTACCAGCAGGCGCGCCCGACCCGCGGCGCCTACGAGGCGTATGAGGAAGGCGTCGGCGTCTGCCGCGACTACGCCCATCTGGCGGTCGCCTTCTGCCGCTGCATGAACATCCCGGCCCGGTATTGCACCGGCTATATGGGCGATATCGGCGTGCCGGTGGTGGGCGTGATGGATTTCAGCGCCTGGTTTGAGGTCTATCTCGGCGGTCGCTGGTACACGTTCGACGCGCGCAACAATATCCGCCGCATAGGCCGGGTGCTGATGGCCCGCGGTCGCGACGCCACCGACGTGCCGATCGCCAATACCTTCGGCACGGCCTATCTCGCCGACTTCAAGGTGGTCACGGACGAGATTCCGGTCGCAGCCTAGATCATAAACGTGATCGATTCCTAAGGGTTAGAGCGGGTTGCGGGCGAAAAACCGCTTCGCACTTTTCCTCAACCCGCTCTAG
>CALAEG010000147.1 GCA_937890965.1 uncultured Caulobacteraceae bacterium
AGCTTGATCTGGTGTGTACGTCATCCGGTCACGGAAACGGGCTCAGACCTTGGATACCGAACAGCCGCCGGAGCAATGCCGATGAAACAATGACATGACCCTTGACCACAAAATCCCCATGTGAGCGGTCATTGGCGCACGGCCGCAAACGGGACGTCGGCGGCGACGGCCACAAGCGGACGATCCGAAGGTCGGCTATGGGTCGAAAGCGGCCGTTGCTTGGGCCGCTTCAGGTCGCCACTTCGACAATCAGCACGCCGGTCTCTTCGACATAGGCGTTCCAGTCCTCGATCAGGCTCGCCAGCCGCTCGGGCTCAGCCTCGGCCAGGTCGTCGGTCTCGCCGGGGTCTTTCGATAGATCGTAGAGCTGCCAGCGGCCCGGCCCGTCCGGCGGCGGCAGAAGAAGCGCCTTCCAGTCGCCGCGGCGGATGGCGCAGCGGCCGAACAGCTCCCAGCCCGTCGCGACATCGTCGGTGTGCACCACCTCGGCCTCGCCGCGCAGATAGGGGACGAGCGAGCGGCCGCGCACCGGTTCGACGACGCGCCCGCGCCAAGTGCGCCCGGGATGGACGACGCCCGCCAGCTCCAGAAGAGTCGGCGTCACGTCCATGGCGGTGGCGAATTCGGTGCTGATCTGGCCCTGCCGCGCGAACCCGCGCCCGGTCAGGAAGGCGACGACGCGGATACCACCCTCGGCCGTGTGGGTCTTGTAGAGCCGCGACGGCGCGGTGGCGGCCTGGGCCCAGCGCGGGCCGTACCAGACGTAGGAGTTGGGGCGGCCGATATTGTCCAGCCGGTTGTCGTAGTGCTCGGCGATGAATTGCATCAGCATCGGCCCGAACACGGGCACCGCCTCGATCAGCGCCCCCTCCGCGCCATTGTCCGACAAGAAGAGGATAACGGTGTCGTCGAGATCGCCGCTGGCCTCCAGATGGTCGATCAGCCGTCCGATGTTCCAGTCGATCCGATCCACCATGGCGGCATAGACCTCCATGGTGCGGGCCGAGACGGCGCGCTCCTCGGCGTTCATCTCGGCCCATTCCTTCGAGCGCGCCGAGACCGGATGCGGAACCACGTCCGGCGTGCAAAGGCCGAGCTCGATCAGACCCTTCAGACGCCGCTCGCGCAAAACGTCGGGACCGTCGTCATAGCGGCCGCGGTATTTGGCGATCAGCTCGTCCGGCGCCTGCAGCGGCCAGTGCGGCGCGGAAAAGGCCAGATAGGCGAAGAAGGGCGCGCCGTCCTTTGGCCGCTCGTCCAGATAGTCGATCAGTTTTTCGGTGAATCCGTCCGTGGTGTAGAAGTCGTCGGGCAGGCCGACGAAGCGGTCGTCGTCGGTATAAAGGGTGTCCTGGCGGCGAAAGCCGGTGCCGGCCTTGGGCGAACTGGCATAGTGGTTGGCCGCGCCAGGCAGCAGCGCGAATGAGCGCTCAAAACCCCGCGTGTGCGGCGCGGTCTCCAGCGTCATACCCAGATGCCACTTGCCCGACATGAAAGTGCGATAGCCGCTGTCGCGCAGCAGTTCGGTCACCGTCACCACACGCTCGTTCAGATAGCCCTCATAGCCCGGCTGGCCGCGCTGGGAGCGGCTGGCGACCTCGTCGAGCGTGCCAAGGCCTGCGATATGGTGATCAGTGCCGGTCAGCAGCATGGCCCGGGTCGGCGAACAGGCGGGCGCGGTGTGGAAGTCGGTGAAGCGCAGGCCCCGGCGCGCCAGGGCGTCCAAATGCGGCGTCTCGATCTCGCCGCCGAAGGCGCCCAGGTCGGAAAAGCCCAGATCGTCGGCGACGATGACCAGGAAGTTGGGCCGCTTGCTCATCGGGCGGCTATTTGCGCACGAAGGCGCACAGCTTGTTGCCGTCCGGGTCGCGCACATAGGCGGCGTAGAAGACCGGGTTCATGCCCTCGCGCACGCCCGGCGGACCTTCGTCGGCCCCGCCGTTAGCCAGGGCCGCGACGTAGAAGGCGTCGATGGCGGCCCGATCCTCGCCCAGGAAGGCCAGCATGCCGCCATTGCCCGAGGTCGCGGCGGCGCGGTCGAAGGGTCGGGTCAGGAAGAATTTGGCCCTGTCGCCGGCGCGCGAATAGCCGGTCCAGGTCTCGCTGGTCGCATCGCGCACGGCCCCGAGCGGTGCGAAGACCGCGTCGTAGAACCGGATGGCGCGGGTCATGTCGTTCACGCCAAGCGTCGAATAGGCGATCATGCTCCCTCCCCTTTGCGCGGCCCGCCGCGCGCTTCGCTGCTACGCCAAGACGCGGCCGGCCGCCAGTGCTCGCCTTCGCGCGCCACGGGACGCTAAGGTGCGGGGAAATTGTCGAGGAGCGGATACAAGATGACGGGGTCTGGACTCGGGCGGCGGAGCTTCGTTGTGGGCGCCGGGCTGACGCTGAGCGACGCACGCGCGGCGTTCGCGGCGCCGGCCAAACCCAGGGTTCTGATCACCACAAACCACGGGACCATCCTGGTGGAGCTCGAAGCCGACCGCGCCCCCATCACCTCGACCAACTTCCTGCGCTACGTCGATCACCGCGACTATGACGGCGGCGCCTTCTTCCGCGCCTCGCGCGACCCCGGCGCGCCGAAGCAGGGCACGATCGTGGGCGCGCCCAATCCGCTGTCTCACCCCTTCCCACCTATTCGCCACGAGAGCACGACCAAGACCGGCCTGCGGCACGTCAGGGGCACGCTTTCGCTCGGGCGGTTCGGTCCCGACACGGCGACCAGCAACTTCTTCATCTGCGCCAGCCCGGAGCCCTATCTGGACGCCCATCCGGGCGCGAAGGGCGACAATCTGGGGTTCGCGGCCTTCGGCCAGGTCGTCGACGGCCTGCCGGTGGTCGACAAGATCCTGTCCCTTCCGACCAACGGCAAGACCAAGTTCGCCGACCAGCGCGGCCAATGGCTGAAGCCGCCCGTACCGATCCTGAGCATGCGCCGGTCCGCCTGACCGCAAATCAGCAGGCGAGTTCGGCCATTACCTGGGCGGTGTGCTCGCCGAGCACAGGCGCCGGCAGCCGCAGGGCCGGCCGCTCGCCGTCGAAGCGGAACGGCGAGGCGCCGACCAGGTGAG
>CALAEG010000148.1 GCA_937890965.1 uncultured Caulobacteraceae bacterium
ACAGGTATACCGCCCCCATCCATCCGGGCCCGAGCGCCAGGCAGAAATCGGCCAGGATGATGCGGAACATGTCCGACCTGAAGACCATCCGCACATAGTCCATCAGGCCGAATCGCTCGGTATCGGTATTGGCGGTGATGCGCTCGGGCGTCCTTAGGATCGCCAGCAATACGCCGATCGGCGCGGCGGCGATGATGAACCAGCCCATCAGCGGCACCGCGCCGCCAGGCGCGACCCCATGGCGGCCTTCGAGCACCGAGGGCAGAATGAGCACTACGGTGGCGCCCAGGATGCCGACCACCTGCATCACGCCAAAGACGCGCGATCGCTCGTGGTACTTGGCCGCGATCACCGACGCCCAGGCCGAGTGCGACAGGGTCAGGATCGAGGTGCTGATATAATAGATCAGCAGCCAGACGAAGAGATACGCGACGGTGACCTTGGTGTGCGGCTCGAACAGCATGAAGACCGACAGCATCAGGACCGGCACGCCCAGGATCAGCCAGGGCCGATAGCGGCCGATCGGCGTCTTCGTGCGGTCCATGACCAGCCCCAGAACCGGGTCGACAAAGGTGTCCAGGAGGCGGATCAGCCCGAACGCACCACCGACAGCGGCCAGCGCCAGACCGAAATGGCCGGCGTAGTAGCGGGGCAGGAAGATACCAAGCGCAATGGCGAGCGCGCCGGTCGGCAGGCCCGGCAGGCTGAAGGCGATCAGCGCCGGCAGCGACAGGCGAGGGTGGGCGGACGAAGGCTCGGTCGCAGAGGTCACGGGCGGGGTCCTGGGCTTGTTTCCAAAGGCACGCCCCCTTCGGGCGTTTGTGGCTGAAACCGAACGACCGTCGGCGGGGCCGGCGCAGGCCTATCCTGCTCGCGCCGCCGCGGCGCACAGCCACTTCTTTGGTCTGGCGGATTGTTGAGTTTGCCGGCGGTCACGTGAGGCCACCCGGCGAGGCCCAAAAGGTGCGGTTGTTAGCAGCGGCAACGGAGTGTCTCCACACCAGTCAGCGGACACCCGCATCCGGGTCGAGCGGCAGCAGGCCCAGATCCACAACAGATTGGCCGCCGTCCGCTATCAGCACGGCGCCCGTGACAAATGATGCCGCGGGCGAAGCAAGAAATGTAATGCAGTTGGCGAGCTCGACCGGCTCGGACATCCGGCCAAGCGGCGACCAGCGGGTGAGGAGACGCTTCGCTTCATCCCTCGTGATGCCGTGGATGCGCGACAGGGCGTCCAGCGCGCCCTGGACCATCGGCGTGTCCACCCAGCCAGGGCAAACCGTGTTCACCCTGATGTTGTGCTTGCCGAAGTCCCGGGCAAGGGATCGCGATAGTCCCAGCATGCCGGCCTTGGAAGCGCTATAGGCCACGCTCGAGGCCGCGGCGGTAATGCCACCGACGGAAGACACATTGACGATGGCGCCGCCGCCTCGCTTCTTGAGTTCAGGGAGGGCTCGCTTGCAGACATTGAATGCGCCAGTCAGATTGACGTCCAGCACGTGCCGCCAGTCTTCCAGTGACGCTTCTTCAGCATTGCCTCTGTGGGTGATGCCGGCACTGTTGACGACGATGTCGAGGCCACCGTGCTCTTCGACCAAGCTCGCGATTGCGGCGTCGACGGCTTCGGCGTCGCCGACATCACAAGTCAGGGGGAGAGCGCCACAGGCATCGGCCAGCACCTCTAGGACTGCCGAGCGCCGTCCAGCGACACCGACCTTCGCGCCAAGTTGGATGAACTGGCGGACAACCGCATCGCCGATACCGCTGCCGCCCCCGGTCACAAATGCGACCTTGCCGGCAAGGTCGATCATCTAGGCCGCCCTCAAGGTGACTTCGCCCAGCTGGTCATAGAGGGCGACGATCGTATCGCCGGCCTCGAAGGGGATCGCCTTCACAAATGAGCCGGACAGGATCACATCGCCGGGCTGCATGGCGACCCCGAACTCGTGCAGCTTGTTCGCGAGCCAGACGACGGCATTTATCGGGTTGCCCATGACCGCCGATGCCGTGCCGCTCTCCATGACTTGGCCATTGATGGAGAGGGAAGCGCTCAGGCGACGAACGTCTACATCGGTGAGTTTGACCGGGTTTCCGCCCAGCACGACAAACCCGCACGTGGCGGCATCCGAAATGCTGTCGACCAGCAGATTTTTTCCCCTGCCCTTGTACCGGGAATCGACAATCTCCAGAGCGGGCAGAATGAAATCCGTGGCCCTGATGACGTCCGCGGCGTTGATGGACGGTCCCTTCAGTTCCCGGCCCATGACAAAGGCCAGTTCCACCTCTACCAGAGGTCGGTTCATAGCGCTGCGCTGGACGGTCTGGCCTTCAAGGGTGAACCAATTGTCGAAGATGAACCCGTAGTCCGGCTCGGTCGCGCCGGTGAGGTCGCGCATGGCCTTGGAGGTCAGGCCAATCTTGTGGCCTTTGACGGTTCGGCCATTGGCAAGCTTGATATCCCGGACCGCCAGACCGACGCGATATGCGTCGGCGACGTCCGCTTCTGGAAATAGGATCGACAGCGGTTCCGCCCATTCGCTGGACTGCTCGGCCTGCCATAGATTCTCGGCGGCCTGGCGCACTTGTTCGTCAGTCAGCATTGTGTCCTCAATCGATTACGTAAGCGATGAATGACGCGGTCGCGACCTTGCCCTCGCCCACGTGGGTGTGGCGGGAGGGTCGGGACTTCTCGTCGGGAAATTTCTCAGTCCAGAAGGGATCCAACGCCTCGCGATCTACGGGCGGCGTCCAGAACTCCATCTTGGCCACGTGCCGCCAGTCGGCGCCGGCCTCGCGCAACATCAGACCCACGTGGTGGAAGATGTTGGCGTATTGGGCCTTCACGGTATCCGGGACCACCCGGGTTCCCGGATCGAATGGCGCGATCACGCTGGAGACCAGAAGTGGACCGATCTTGGTCGCGACAGGGATCGCGGTGAGGTGACTCAGGCTATCGATCGCGATGCTTTGTCGGGCGCTCATGGTTGAACCTCGGCGGCGTGCTTGTCCCGGGCCGCTTTCCACGCCTCGAAATCCGGCAACCGCGCCTCGGCCAGGGGAAACAGGTCGACGGTCGACTCGCCGGCGGAGACGCGCTCAAGCGCGAAGGCTTTCTTTTCCTCTTGGGCGAGAGAGGCGTTCACAACGTTCTCGACCAGGGCTGCCGGGATCACCACCGCGCCTTCGCCGTCGCCGACAATCACGTCGCCGGGGACCACGAGCACGCCTGCACAGGTGACGGTGTCATCGGTTGAAAACGGCATGTGCTGGCGGCCGTACGTGGCCCCATGCGAGGACTGGTGGTAGACCGGCCCGTCGAGTGCGGCGATCGCGGATGTATCGCGGAGCGCGCCATCGGTAACGATCCCGACTCCGCCTAGGGCAAACAGGCGCGAGGCGAAGATGTCGCCGATCGTTCCCGCATCGGGCACGCCGCGCGCTTCGATCACCAGCACATCGCCAGGCTCGGTGCTCTCGACAACGCGTTTCTGGGCGTTCACGCCGGCGGCGAACTGGCGCTGCAGGTCCTCCCGCAAGGCCACGTAGCGAAGGGTGCGCGCCCGCCCGACCATGCGCTTGCCCGGATGTAGCGGCTTCAGGCCACTCATGAACGTGCTTCGTATGCCGCGCATCTGAAGCTGGTGTGTGAGCGTGGCGGTCGAAATGGTGTTCAGGGCCGCAATCAAGCGGTCGTTCAGCACGCTGGGGATCTCTGTTTCTTTGGGCATGGGTGGAGTCGATTACCTGTGTCTCAGCAGAGGGGAGGTTGGGGATTCAGCTAGGCGAGCGGCCGGAAGCGGCGAGGCTTTCGCGCGCCTGACGAACGACGCCGCGGCCGGCGAGGATGAAGTTGAAATCGCCGACCAGGGTGATGAAGCGATAGCCCATCTCGGCCATGCGGCCGGCGAACGCCGGGCTCGCCGTGTGGATGCCGGCCGTTAACCCGTGGCGCTTGCAAGCGGCCACGATGGCGCTGTAGGCCTCCAGCATGTGGGTCTCGTCCTTGTCGAAGCCCTGGGCGCCGCCCAAGGCCAGTGACAGGTCCGAGGGGCCGACGTAGAGGCCGTCCAGGCTAGGCGTCGCGGCGATCTCGTCCAGGCGCCGGAGTGCGTCGGCCGTCTCGATCATCGCGAACTTCAACACCTGGCTGTCGGCTGAAGCGCCGTAGTCGAAGCCCGCGTAGATCATCGCCCGGGTGGCGCCAGAGCTGCGCACGCCATGGGGGGGCAGCGGCAGGCCGACACGAAATTCGCCGCTTCCTCGGGCGAGTTGATGAGCGGGCAGATAACCCCCATGGCGCCGCCGTCGAGCGCATGGCCGACGAGCGTGGGATCGTTCGCCGCCAGCCGGACCATCGGGGTGACCGGTGTTGTCGAGATGGCCTGCAGCATGGCGACCATCTCTTGCTGGCCGATGATGCCGTGTTGCATGTCGATGGTCAGGGCGTCCCAGCCGAGCGACGCCATCACCTCGGCGAGGAACCCACCGGGAATCACCGACCAGCCGTTGAGAACGACGCCCCCCTGCGCCAGCACGTCTCGCGCCTGTACAGCTCGCATCGACCTGGCCTCCCCCTATCTTTTGAGCGCGATCACATTTTGGCGCTCTATTTTTTAAACGTCTTGGCGGCCAATACCTCGCACGGCAGCGAAATTATCCAAATCATAAATAATGAACGGGCTCAATTTTATTTGACGGACATGTCAGGTTCGCCGATTGTCGCTGCCAGAACG
>CALAEG010000149.1 GCA_937890965.1 uncultured Caulobacteraceae bacterium
GGCTTGGATAACGCCCGTCGCAACGCCGCCGAATATATTTCCGAGGTGTTCGCGATCCTGAAGGAGTCGACTCGGACCCAAACGGAGGCCGCGTGATGGCGAGCGCTGAACGTGATGGTTTTGGCTTCGACGCGATCGGCAAGGGCAGTGACCTCGACCTGAGCGCCTTCGAGCCGAAACCTAAATTGATCGACCGAGCGTCAGCGGACGCCGCCAGTGAAGTCGCCGAAAGCGCGGGTTTCACGCGACGCACCTCGGCAAAGGCCGAGGCAAGGTCCAGGACTAAGGCCACTGCTAAAACGACAGCCGTCGCCGACAAGGGCCGAAAACGTCGGGTCAACATCAACGACTTGCTCGGTATCGAGGACCGCTACCCCGAGACCGAACGCGCCCAGCTGAACCTGCTCGCGCCCGTGCCCGTCGTGTTGCGTTGGCGTCAGTTGGTCAAAGACGCCAGCGTGCCGGCCTGGGAGGTCCTGGAACGGGCCATGGAGGCGCTAGAAGCCAAGTCCGGGCCTGGCGCCGCCGGAAACCGGTCCTGATGCGCACGGCGCCCGCGAACCCGGTTGCAGACGGACCGTGTGGCGCGATAGCGACGCGGCGGGGAGGGGAGGGCACATGACCGCGCCCAAACTCCGCAACGCCCAGTTTGACCTATTCATCCCTCTAATGCGCGATCTGCCGCTGAAGGATCAGCGGGAGACCATGGAGCGGCCGTTCTTCAGCCTGCAGAAGCGCAAGCGGCTCAAACCCATCGAATACCAAAGCGCCGATGGCGAAGTCCGGGTGAAGGTCGAGGCGGTGCCCGCCTACGGCATGGCCACGATCTGGGACGGTGACATCCTGATCTGGGCGGCGAGCGCCCTGAACCGGCTTAAGGCCGAAGGGCGCAACGACCTGCCCCGGGAGTTGAAGACAACAGCCTATGATCTGCTGCGCTCCATCCAGCGCGATACTGGCGGGAAGGGCTACGTCGAACTCAAGGCGGCCCTGGACCGCCTCGCGACAACGACAATTTTCACCTCGATCCGCGCCAAGCGCGGGCGCGACAGCCGGTTCAGCTGGCTGGACTCGTGGAGCGTCGAAGTCGACCCGATCACCGACAAGCCCATAGCGCTGAAGATCACCCTCTCAAACTGGGTCTATGAGGGGGTCATCAACGAGAAATCAGTCCTGACCATGCACCCGGACTACTTCCAGCTCTCCGGCGGGCTGGAGCGGGCGCTCTACCGCATCGCGCGCAAGCACGCCGGTGATCAGGAGCAGGGCTGGGTCTGCCGCGTATCCCTGCTGCACGAGAAGTCAGGATCGGACAGCGCGCCAAAGGAATTCGCGCGGATGCTGCGCAAGATCGTCGAGAACAACGATCTTCCGGAATACGACCTGACTTTCACCACGGCCGGCGACAACTCGTCCGCGGTACACTTCATCCGCCGCGCGGCGGCCGAACGGGCGCAATTCCGGGCGGAACTGGAGGCGGAGACCGCCAAGCAGGCCCGCAGGACACGCGAAGATCTGCGAGCCGCCGAGATCGATGGCCAAGGCGAGGCCTTCTCGAAGCGCCGCGTCATGCCGGGCCAGCACTAACGGTCTATCACACACCTCCACCGAAAGATTCTCGTACCTACAAGGACTTGTACGAGATTCGTGAGGTTATGTGGGACACCCGATGCACGGGGTTTCGCCCACCGGAGAGTCTCTCAGCGTCGCAGTGGTGGTTAATATCCGGTTAAATCCGGGTCGCGGGACTCACTTTTCGCCCACCAACAGGCGCCGCGCCTAGCCCGGACCGCTCTGGCGGTGCCCGGGCCGCCTGATCAGGCCGTTTCTCGGGGGATCACCCACCCGGCCGGGTCC
>CALAEG010000150.1 GCA_937890965.1 uncultured Caulobacteraceae bacterium
GTTTCGGCCTCCGCCATCAGCTCGGCGGCCAGCGAATCGTTGATCATGGCCAGAATCACCAGGATGGCGTCGGCGCCCAGCGCGCGTGATTCGGCGACCTGCCAGGGGTCGACCAGAAACTCCTTGCGCAGGCAGGGCAGGGCGGTCGCCGCGCGCACGTCTCGCAGATAGGCATCAGCGCCCTGGAAGCTGGGTTCGTCGGTCAGCACCGAGAGGCAGGTCGCGCCGCCGCGCTCATAGGCCTGAGCGAGCGCCGGCGGGTCGAAATCGGCGCGGATCAGCCCCTTGGACGGCGAGGCCTTCTTGATCTCGGCGATCAGGGCCAGGCGGCCGGGCGCATGGGCGCGTTCCAGCGCGGCGATGAAGCCGCGCGGCGCGGGCGCGGCCTTGGCGTCGCGCTCGATCTCGCCTTGGGAGCGGGCGCGTTTGCGGGCGGCGACCTCATCACGCTTATAGGCGGCGATGCTGGCCAGGATGTCGCTCATGGGGCGTTGCTGATCGCGACCAGGCGATCCAGCGCCGCCGCGGCCCGGCCATCATCGATCACCGCCCCGGCCAGGCTGACGCCTTCGCGCAGGGTCTCGACCGCCTCGCCGACCAGCAACGCCGCGGCCGCGTTCAACAGCACCATGTCGCGATAGGGGCCTGGCTCGCCGGCCAGCACCGCGCGGAGCGCGCGCGCATTGGCCTCGGGCGCGCCGCCGCGCAGGTCCGAAAGCGACGCCCTCGGCAGGCCGACTGCCTCCGGCGTGACGCGAAAGAGGCGCAAACCCCCGTCGCGCCATTCCGCGACCTCGGTCTCGCCGGTCGTGGTCAGCTCGTCCATGCCATCGCCATGCACCGCCCAGGCGCGCACCGCGCCCAGGGCGCCCAACGCCCGGGCGATCGGTTCGACGAAGCGCGAGGCCGGCACGCCCACCACCTGCCGCGTTGCGCCCGCCGGATTGGACAGCGGTCCGAGCAGGTTGAAGATGGTGCGAAAGCCCAGTTCGGCCCGCACCGGCGCCACATGGCGCATGGCCGCGTGGTGCGCCGGCGCATACAGAAAGCAGATGCCGGCCTCGTCCAGGGCGCGGCGCTGCTGGGCGGCGTTCGCGGCGATGTTGACCCCGAGCGCGGTCAGTACGTCGGACGAACCCGATTTCGAGGTGATGGCGCGCGTCCCGTGCTTGGCCACCTTCAGACCCGCGCCGGCCGCCACGAAGCCGACGGCGGTGGAGATATTCAGAGTGTGCAGGCCGTCGCCGCCGGTGCCGCAGACGTCGATCACCTCATAAGGGTGCTCCAGCATCACGCCCTGGGCGCGCATGGCCCGGGCGCAGGCGGTGATCTCGCCGACGGTCTCGCCGCGCAGGCGCATGGCGGTGACGGCCGCGGCGATCTGCGCCGGGGTCGGCTCGCCGCGCAGGCAGGCGGCGAAAAAGGCGTCGGCATCGTCGTCGGACAGGGTCGCCCCGTCGGCCAGGCGCGCCAAGAGCGGCTTGAAGGCGTCCGACATGGACCTAAGCCAAGGCCGTGCGCTTGACGCCGGCGAGGTCGAGGAAATTGCCCAACAGGTCGTGACCGCCTTCGGTGGCGATGGATTCCGGGTGGAACTGGACGCCGAACACCGGGCGGCTGCGATGCCGCAGCCCCATGATCTCGCCGTCGTCGGCCCAGGCGGTGACCTCCAGCTCGGCGGGCAGGCTGTCGCGGTCGACCGACAGGCTGTGATAGCGGGTGGCGATGAAGCCGTCGGCCATGCCGGCGAACAGCCCCTTGCCGTTGTGGTGGATCGGGCTGGTCTTGCCGTGCATCAGGGTCTTGGCGCGCACCACCTGGCCGCCAAAGACCTGGCCGATCGCCTGGTGCCCGAGGCAGACGCCCAGGATGGGCATGTCGGCGGGCGCAGCGGCCAGCAACGCCAGGCAGATGCCAGCCTCGTTCGGGGTGCAGGGACCGGGCGACAGCAGGATGGCCTCGGGGCGCAGGGCCAGCGCATCCTGGACGCTGATCTGGTCGTTGCGCACGACCTCGGTCTCCGCCCCCAGCTCGTTCAGATAGTGGACGAGGTTGTAGGTGAAGCTGTCGTAGTTATCGATCACCAGGATCATGATCGTCCCAACCAGTTAGCCGCTCGCGCGCCGCTGTTAGCATATAGGCGCTCCGACGCGCCACCGGCCCGGCTTAGGTGGAAATAGGGGCACGTACGCGTTTAGCCGCAGACGCGAGCCGGACCGTGTCCCCTATTTCGCTCAGGCCTTGGTGGTTGGCTTGCGCACGGGATGCGCCGCGACCTTGCCGCGCAGCTTGGCGACGTCGCCGGCCGAGACCGCCGGCGCTGAATTGCCCCAGCTGTTGCGGATATAGGTGGCCACGTCGGCGACCTCGCGATCGGTCAGCTTCCAGGCGAAGGTAGGCATGGCGAAGGGCGTCGGGCGGGCGTCGGTGGCCGCGGTCTCGGTCCCGGTCAGGATGAAGTGGTCGATGGTGGTCGGATCGCTGGACTGGACGTTCGAATTGCCTCTGAGCGGCGGGAACAGGTGGGGCGAGCCGGAGCCGTCGACCTTGTGGCAGGATGCGCAGCTGTCGACATAGATCGCCTCTCCGGCCCGCATGGCGCCGCCCTCCGGGCTGGCGGGTTCGGGCCTGGCCTTGGCGGCGGGCAGGCTCTTCAGATAGGCGGCGACGGCGGCCAGATCGGCGTCGGTCATCTGCGAGGTCGAGTGGACGATGACGTCGGACATCGAGCCCGAGGCGCCTGAGCGGGCATTGCGGCCGGTCTTGAGGAATTCGGCGATGTCGGCGGCGGTCCATTCGGCCAGGCCGCCATGCTCGTCGCCGTTCAGGTCGGGCGCGAACCAGGCGCCCAGCACGCCGCCCTGCAGGAAACGCTGCTGCTGGTCGCCGCCGAGGAAGCTCTTCGGCGTGTGGCATCCGGCGCAATGGCCCGGTCCGTTGACGATATAGGCGCCGCGGTTCCACTGGGCGCTCTGGCCCGGCGTCGGCTGGAAGTCGCCCGGCTTGAAATAGAGCCAGTTCCAGAATCCCACCAGGCCGCGGATCGACAGCGGGAAGGGCAGGCGGTTGGTCGGTGGGCGATAGGAGGCCGCCGGCTGGGCCATCAGATAGGCGCGCATGGCGTCGACCTCGGCGCGGCTCATGCGGGTGAAATAGGGATAGGGGAAGGCCGGGTAGAGGTGGACGTTCTGGTCGTCGCGGCCCTCGTGCATGGCGCGGTAGAAGTCCGCCTCGCTCCAGCCGCCGATGCCGGTGTCGCGATCGGAGGTGATGTTGGCCGAATAGATCACCCCGAAGGGCGTGTTCAGCGGCAGG
>CALAEG010000151.1 GCA_937890965.1 uncultured Caulobacteraceae bacterium
TGGATCGCGACGCCCGGCGTCTATGATCATAGCCTTGAGAATCTTGACTGGCTGCGCGCCAGCGCCGCGCTATCGGCGGCCTTTCTCGCGGGCGGCGGGCGCAGGCTGGTCGGCGCCGGAACCTGCCTGGAATACGACCGCGACGGCGGCGCGGATTCGGCCGGGCCGAGGACGATCTATGCGGCCGCCAAGCACGCCTGCAGGCTGGTCTTCGAACGCCAGATCGCCGGGGTCGAAGGCGCCACCCTCGCCTGGCCAAGGATCTTCTTCCTGGTTGGGGCCGGAGATCATCCCGACCGATTCGCCCAGGCGCTGGCGCGGCGGCTGATCGCCGGCGAGACCGCCGAGATCTCCCAGGGGCTGGTCGAGCGTGACTTCATCGATGTGCGCGACTGCGCCCGCGCCATCGCCGCCCTCGCCGGCGCCGAGGCGTCAGGAACCTTCGACGTCGCGTCCGGGCGGGGCTGGCGGCTGCGCGACCTCGCCGAGGCGATCGCCGCCAAGGCGGGCCGGCCCGACCTGCTGCGCATCAACCCGACGCTCGACCGCGCCGGCGAGCCGCCGCGCCTGGTTGGCGATCCCGAGCCCTTGAGACTGGCGGCCGGCGTCGCGCCGATCTATTCGATTGACCAGTCGATCGCCGACCTTTTACGCCATTGGGAGAACAGGGCGGCGAATGCGCATCACGGTTGACGATGAATTGAAGACCCTGGTCGTCGAGGATGCGGGAGTGCGTTCCGAGATCGAACTCTATTCCGACCGGGCCTTCGAAATCCTGTCGCGATGGTCCCTCAACATCGGCTGGAGCCGCAAATACTCCTACGGCTTCAGCTGGATGGGCCGGCCGATCATTCAGCTTCCCGATGACCTGATTCGCATTCAGGAGGTGATCTGGAGCGTTCGACCAACGGTGATTGTGGAGACCGGCATCGCCCATGGCGGTTCGCTGATCTTCTACGCCTCGCTGTTCGAGGCCATGGGCGCCGGTTCGGTCGTGGGGGTCGACATCGAGATACGCCCGCACAATCGCGACGCCATCGAGGCCCACCCGCTGAGCAGGCGGATCGCCCTGATCGAGGGGTCGTCGACCGATGCGGCGACGCTTGCCGCGGTTCGCGCGCGGCTGAAGCTCAACGACCGGGTGCTGGTGATCCTCGATTCCGATCATAGCCGACGCCATGTGGCCGCCGAGCTGGAGGCCTATGCGCCCATGGTCTCGCCCGGCTCCTACATCGTCGCAACGGACGGCATCATGCGCGACCTGGTCGGCGCGCCGGGCATTCCCGCCGCCTGGGACCAGGACAACCCCTCGGTCGCCGCCGAAGCCTTCGCGGCGGCGCGAGACGATTTCGTCCTGGAGATCCCACCGCGCGGCTTTGCCGAGACCAATCTCGCCGCCCTCACCTACTGGCCGTCTGCCTATCTTCGGCGGGTTCGTTAGGCCATGGCGACCGCTTGCGCCATCTGCGGGTCGGACCGCATCGAACCGTTGATCGCGCGGCGCGACACGCCGGTGTTCCAGAACGCCGTCTATGCCGACGCCGCGGCGGCGAAGGCCGCGCCGCGGGGCGATCTCGACTTTCGCCGCTGCCAGGCTTGCGGGTTCGTCTGGAACGCGGCCTTTTCCAGCGACCGCCTCGCCTACAGCCCGGCCTATGAGAACCGCCAGTCGCTGTCGCCGGCCTTCGACGCCCATCTGAAGCGGCGGGCCGCCGCCGCCCGCGCCCTGATCGAGGGCAGGCGCGGCGCCGCCATCGTCGATGTCGGCTGTGGCCAGGGCGATTTCCTGGACTATCTGGCCAAGGCCGCGCCAGCGGACGCCGAGGCCAGCCTGTTCGGTTTCGATCCGGCCTGGCGCGGCGAGGACGGCCAGGGTCCCGCCGGCGGCCGAGTCTATCGCCGGCTGTTCGACGAAACCGAGGCTCTGAACGGCGCGCCGGCGGACCTGATCGTCAGCCGCCACGTCATCGAACACATCCCCGATCCGATGGCGTTCCTGGCCACGCTTCGCCGCTGCTCGGGCCCCGAAACCCGGTTGGCGATCGAGACCCCCGATATCGACTGGATCCGGCGAACCGGCGCCTTCCACGACTTTTTCTATGAACACTGTTCGCTGTTCAGCCTGCCGGCGCTGGACCAGGCTCTGGCCCGGTCGGGCTTCGTCGCCACCCGGCTGGAGCGCGTGTTCGACGCGCAGTATCTCTGGGTCGAGGCCAGACCCGTCGAGATCGAACCGGCGCCGCCGGCCGCGGCCTATCAGGCGCGCTGGGAAGCGGTCATCGCACGGGCGGCGGCGGCCGGTCCGGTGGTGGTTTGGGGGGCCGGCGCCAAGGGCGCCACCTTTGTTCAGATGTTCGACCGCGACGCGTCGCGCATCGCCGCCGTGGTCGATCTCAATCCTGAGAAACAGGATCGGCGCCTGGGCGGAACCGGCCACAAGGTGGTCTCGCCAGAGGCCGCCGCGGCGATCGCGCCGGCGACCATTCTGGTGATGAACCCGGCCTACGAAGCCGAGATCGGCGACTATGTCCGCGGCCACGGCTGGCGGGCCGAAATCATCGTGGTGCGCTGAGACCCGATGGCGGCAAAGCTCAGCATCTGCATCCCGACCTATAATCGGGCGGACTTTCTCGACGGGGTGCTCAGCCACGTGTTCGACGAGCGGCCTGTGGCCTGCGACTTCGAGGTCATCGTCTCGGACAACTGCTCAACCGACCGCACGTCCGAGGTCATCGGCAAATGGATGGCGCGCCAGCCGGCCATGCGGGTCTGGCGTCAGACCAGCAATGTGGGGGCGACCAACAATATCCAGTGCGCTTTCCGCCTGGCGCGCGGCGACTACACCGTCTACCTCGCCGACGACGACCGGCTGTTGCCCGGCGGCGTCGATCACATCGTGCGGCTGCTGGACGAGCGTCCCGAGGTCGCCGCCGTGCAGGCGGCGTCGGAGATCATCGACGAGCTCACCGGCGATCGCTATGCGCCGCTGTTCGAGCTGGTGGCTGACCGCACCTTCGGCCGCGCCGACCCGCTCGCCCTGCTGAACTTCATCCTCATCGACCACATCTTTCCGGAGCTCGCCGTCTATCGCACGAGCGCCCTGCAGCGCCTGGCGCTGATGCCGTTCAAGGCCTTCTGGGCCTTTGCCCATCTGGCCGACATTCTCGACTGCGGCGACGTCGCCTTTATCAACAAGCCCTTCTACCAAAGCCGGGTGTCCGTCTCCGGGCCGCCGCGCCGCACGCTGGGCTGGGACGAGATCGTCAGC
>CALAEG010000152.1 GCA_937890965.1 uncultured Caulobacteraceae bacterium
GTGTTCATGGGTCCCCCGCATTCCGCCGCTAAAGCGGCTCCAGCGGGGGATGACGACTTCTTATTTGCCGTACAGCGCCTTCGCGCGATCCTCGAAACAGCCGATCAGCCGCTCCACCGCCCGGCCCAGGTTCGCCGCCAGCAGGGCCTCCAGAAGCCGCGACTTGAATTCGAAGTCGATGCTGAATTCCACGAAGGTTCCAGAGGGATGCGGTGAAAACCGCCAGCGATTGTCGAGGCGACGGAAGGGCCCCCGGATCAGGCTGACAGTGATTTCTCGGGTATTGGCATCGCGCCGGACGCGGGTTGAGAACCGCTCGGTGAGAAAGGCGAAACCGACGCTGGCCTCGGCATCGACGCTATCGATGCCCGGCGCCTCCTCGCGTGGATTCCACACCCGCATGCTGGTGATCCACGGCACGAACAACGGATAGGCCTGCACGTCGCCGACCAGCACAAACAGCTGATCGGGCGTATAGGGCAGCTCGCGGGTGACCCGGTGACGCAACCTTAAGGCCGGACGGCGGCCGCATCCCGGGCGGCCCTGAGTTTGGCGAAGTCCTCGCCGGCGTGGTGGGACGAGCGGGTCAGCGGGCTGGCCGAGACCATCAGGAAACCCTTGGCGCGCGCGATCGCCTCGAGGCCGGCGAACTCCTCCGGCTCGACGAAACGCTCGACCGCGGCGTGGCGGCGGCTGGGCTGCAGATACTGGCCGATGGTCAGGAAGTCGACGCCGGCGACGCGCATGTCGTCCATCACCTGCATCACCTCGGTCTTGGCCTCGCCGAGCCCGACCATCAGGCCGGACTTGGTGAACATGGAGGGATCGCGCGTCTTCACCCGTTCCAGCAGGCGCAGCGACTGGTAATAGCGCGCGCCCGGCCGGATCGAGAGATAGAGCCGCGGCACGGTCTCCAGATTGTGGTTGAACACGTCGGGCCTGGCCTCGATCACCAGGTCGGCCGCCTCGCCCTTGCGCAGGAAGTCGGGGGTCAGCACCTCGATGGTGGTGGCCGGCGCGGCTGTGCGAATGGCGCGGATCACCGCGGCGAAATGCGCCGCGCCGCCGTCGGCCAGGTCGTCGCGATCGACCGAGGTGATGACCACGTGGCTGAGACCCATCTGGCTGACCGCGCGGGCGACGCGCTCGGGCTCGGATGCGTCGAGCGGGCCCGGCAGGCCGGTGGCGACATTGCAGAAGGCGCAGGCGCGCGTGCAGACCTCGCCCATGATCATCATGGTGGCGTGGCCGATCGACCAGCACTCGCCGATGTTGGGGCAGCCGGCCTCCTCGCAGACGGTGACCAGGCCGTTTTCCTTGACGATGGCGCGGGTGGCGACATAGCCGGCCGAGCCCGGCGCGCGCACGCGCAGCCAGGGGGGCTTGCGCAACAGCGGCGTCTCGGGCCGCTCGCGCTTTTCCGGATGCCGCAGGGCGCGTGAATCGATGACCGTGGTCATGGACGCTAGATCGGCCTTTGCACGCCCGCGATCAAGCGCACGGCCGGCGAATGGCGTCAGACCACGAAGATCAAGGCTCCAAAGTCACCGCCAGGGCATCGAACATGTTCGACCACCCTTGCTCGGTCGGCTTCAGGGCGGCCGGGGCGACGCTGTCCTGGGACAAGGTGAGGATGCAGCCGTCGCCGTCCGGGACGATCTCGACGGTGACATTGCAGGACAGGGGCGAGAACTGCGGCATGCCGAAGGAGAAGACCAGCCGGCGCGGCCGATCGATCTCCACATATTCGCCAAGGGCGGTGTAGTCGACGCCGTCGCGGCGGTCGGTGATCGACCATTTGCCGCCGACGCGTACGTCCAGGTCGGTGGCGTGCCGCTCGCTGGCCGGGGTGGTGAACAGCCAGCGGCCGGCGCGGCCCGGGTCAATCCAGGCGTCGAACACGCGCTCCGGCGCGGCGTCGAAGCGGCGGGTGATGCGCAGGGTCTCCAGAGTCTCGGTCATGGTGTTTCGCCTTCAGGGTGGCGGGCGCCGGCCTGGTTCTCTTCGCGGATCAAGGCCTCCAGTCCATCCAGTTGGTCGCTCCAGAAACCCTCGAAGTCGCGCAGCCATTCGTCGGCGGCGGCCAGCGGCCTGGCCTCGATGCGGCAGAAATGCTCGCGGCCCCGCACCTGGCGACGCACCAGGCCAGCGCCCTCCAGCACCTTCACGTGCTTGGACGCAGCGGCGAAGGACATGGCGAAAGGCTGGGCCAACTGCCCGATATTACGCTCGCCGGCGGCCAGGCTGCCCAGCATGGCCCGCCGCGTCGGATCGGCCAGGGCGTGGAAGACGCTGTCGAGGGCGTATTGTTCAACCATAAGGTTGAGCCTAGGCGCGTCGAGCCGGAAGGTCAACCATACAGTTGAGCGACTCTGGTTGACAGCCGACGCGCGCGGATTCAATCCTGGGGTCGCTGCTGTAGGGCGCACCGGCTTAGAAAGCCGAATGGGCGATGCCCGCCTACATCATCTTCCAACCCATCAGGCGCGCCCCCATGAGCAACATCGAAAACCTCAAGAAACAGGCCAAGCAGATTCTGCGCTGGCACCACGAACGACGCTGGACCGTCGCCACCGACATCCGCAACGCCCTGCCCGAATTTAAGGGCCTGACCGACAGCGAAGTGTTCGAACGCGAGTTCAAACTGACCGACGCCCAGACGCTGCTGGCCAGGCGGCATGGCTACGACAGCTGGAAAGCGCTGAGCGCGGGACTGGCGGCCAAGGCGGACGAACCCTCCCCCGCGGCTGGCGAGACGGCGCGGGTCGAATACGCCCTGCCCTTCGTCTTCGTCAGCGACATGCGCACGGCCCTTGCCTTCTATGGCGAGCGCCTGGGGTTCAAGACCGAGTTCGCCTATGGCGAGCCGCCCTATTACGCCCAGGTGATGCGCGACGGGGTGCGGCTGGCGTTGAAACACGCCGACGCGCCGCTATTCGAGGCCCTGAAGCCGTTCCGGACGATCAAGGACGAGGAACTCATCTCCGCCATGATCGCGCTGGACCGCGCCAAGCCGCTTTACCTGGAATACGGGGCCGCTGGTGTGCGTTTCCACCAACCGCTCAGGCGGGAGAGCTGGGGCGCCTGGTCGTTCATGGTCGAGGACCCCGACGGCAACATCATTGGCTTTGGCGGTCGCGGCAAGCACCTGGAAGCCGACTGAGGCTCGGACTTGACCCGCATCGGCCGTGGCGGCATGCGGGGCCGATGCGGCGGATCGTCATCCTCGGCAACGCCGGCAGCGGCAAGTCGACCCTGGCGCGGCGCCTGGGCGAGCGCTTGCGCCTGCCGGTCGTGCATCTGGACGTGCTGTTCTGGGAACCGGGCTGGACCGAGCCGGACAACGACGCCTTCCGCGCCCGGGTCAGGGCCGCCATCGCCGGCGACGCCTGGGTCTGCGAGGGCAATTATCTTAGCCGCACCTTCGACCTGCGCCTGCCGCGCGCCGAGCTGGTCATCTGGATGGACACCCCGCGCCTGGCCTGCGTGCGGCGGATCATCGTGCGCAGCGCGCTCGCCAAGCCAAGAGCCGATCTGGCCGCCGGCTGCGAGGAAGGCCTGTTCGGCACGGATTTCCTGCCGTTCCTCGCCTACACCTGGAACTACGACCGCAAGAGCCGCCCGCGCCTTGAGGTGGCGCGCCAGGCCATGGCCCCGGACATTCCCGTGGTTCACCTGCGCGACAGACGCCAGATCGACGCCTTTCTGGACTCGCTCAGCTGATAGGCCGCCGCATGGCGCAACGCCTGGGCATGCCCCAGTCCGCCTCCTGCCGCAGCAGGCCCGCCAGCCGGTCGTCCAGGCCGTCGCCCTCGACGATCGCAAAGCCGTTGCGGGCATAGAAGGGCGCGTTCCAGGCCACGTCGCGGAAGGTGGTCAGGGTAACGGCGGCGAGACCGGCGGCGCGGGCGTGGTCGAAAGCGGCGTCAATCAGGCACGCCCCGATCCCGCGCTGCTGGAAGTCGCCCCGCACGGCCACCTCCCAGATGTGCAGGTCCTCGCCGATGGCCTCGGCGTTGAGAAAACCCACCACGCCAGTCTCGGCGTCTTCCGCCACCCATACCGTGGCTCCGGCGACGCGCGACAGATGGTCCTCGGCCGAGGTGACGTTGTCGCTGGCGATCCAGGCCAGGTCGGGGATGGCGAGGAAGTTCCGGCCGGCGTCGCGCTCGATCTCGGGCAGCGCCTGGGCGTCAGCGGGCCGCGCCAGGCGGATGGTGACGGTCATCTGAAGGGCCCGAGATGCGGTTCGCAGCGGCTTGTCGCACGGGGGGCGGCGAAAGCAACGGCTTGCGGCCAAGCTGCGCGGCCGCGAAGACTGGCGGCCATGGTTCGCCGCGCCGCCGCCCTGGCTCTTCTGCTGCCGCTCGCCGCCTGCGGGCGGGGCGGCGAGCGCGCGCCCTTCACCGACAGCCGCCTGCCGCCGGGCCTGGCCCAGAGCGGCTGGCCGCCGGCCGGTTGGGCCTGGGGACTGATCCAGATCCGCAACGACCCGCCGCAACGCTATGGCCTGGCCCCGGCCAGCGATATCGCGCGCGCCCAGGTGCTGATCCTGCCCGGCTATGGCGGCCTGGCCGAGGAGTCCTTCGCCACGGCGAGCGATTTCACCGCCCGCGGCTATGTGGTCTGGGTCCTGGAGGGTCAGGGCCAGGGCGGCTCCGGCCGCTTCGTGACGCCGCGCGATCTCGGCTATGTGCGCGGCTTCGATGGCGACGTGGGGTCGATCCGGCAGATGGTCAACACGGCGATCGCGCCAACGCCGGCTGAGCCGCTGGTGGCGATCGCCGAGGGGACGGCCGCGCCCGAGGCGCTGCGGGCGGCGCAGGAAGGCCTGCCGGGGGTCTCGAGCCTGGTCCTGACCGATCCGCGCTTCTGGCCGCCTGGACCGCCCGTCGACCCCGGCAAGGCGCGCTGGATGACGCGGCTGGGCTTCGGCGCCTCCCGCGCGCCCGGCCAAAAGCCCTGGCGGCGCGATGCGGCAGACCCGGATACGGTGCTCCATGACTGGCAGACCGCCAATCCCGACCTGCGCATGGGCGGGCCGAGCTATGGCTGGATCGCCGCCTTCGACGACCTGATCGGCCAGATGCAGTCAGCCGACTGGCGGCGCGTCACCCTGCCTGTCCTGATGCTCGAGACCGGCCCGACCGACCAGGTCGCCCAGCGCCTCTGTCACCTGATGCCCCACTGCCGCATCCAGCCCACGACCGACGTCCACGCCGCCGAGGTCGCGGCGATCGAAGCCCGGCTGCCAGCGACCTCTCTTTCCAATCCAAGCCTTGGGCGATAGCGTAAAAGCCAGGGAAGGCCCGCCAAGGGCTCTTGGGAGGATGCCATGCCGCGGGCTTATGATCCGCTGGCCGGCGACCGGGCGATATTCGACGCCCTGATCGACGCCCGCGACAAGTACGGCGCGAAAAAGCCGATCCTGGAGGACCAGGAGCGCAATCCGCTCAGCTATACCGACCTGATCCGCGCCGCCTTCGCGCTCGGCCGCAAGATCGCGGGCATGACCGAAAAGGGCGAGCGCGTTGCGGTCCTGCTGCCCTCCAGCGTCGGCGGGGTGGTGACCTTTTTCGCCCTGCACGCCTTTGGCCGCGTGCCGGTGATGCTCAACTTCACCGCCGGCATCCGCAATCTGCGCGTCGCCTGCAAGACAGCCGGCGTCAAGCGCATCCTCACCGCCCATCGTTTCGTCGACCAGGGCAAGCTCGAAGACCTGATCGACGCCTTGGACAACGAATATCAGGTCACCTACCTGGAAGACGTTCGCGAGAGCCTGAATGTGGCCGACAAGGCCTTCGCCGCCCTGGCCGGGGCCTTTCCGAGGCTGTTTCGCGCCCACGCCCGACATGAGGACCCCGGCGTCATCCTGTTCACCTCCGGCAGCTTCGGGGCGCCGCGCGGCGTGGTGCTGAGCCAGGGCAACCTGATCGCCAATGTGGTGCAGATCTCGACCCATATCGAGCTCGACCCGGCCTGGGTGATGTTCAACCCCCTGCCCACCTTCCACTGTTTCGGCCTGACCGGTGGCGCGCTGCTGCCGATCCTGACCGGCATGAAGGCGTTTCAGTACCCCTCGCCGCTGCACGTAAAGCAGATCCCGTCGCTGATCCGCGACAGCGGCGCGGCCATCCTGCTGGCCACCGACACCTTCGTGAACCAGTACGCGCGCTCGGCCGATCCTGGCGAGCTATCGGGGCTGAAGTTCGTGGTCTGCGGCGCCGAACGCGTGAATACCGAGACGCACAACCTGGTCACCACCCGGTTTGGCGACATACCGCTGCTGGAGGGTTACGGCGCCACCGAGGCCGCGCCGGTGATCGCGGTGAACAGGCCGGACCGCAACAAGCGCGGCACGGTCGGCGACCTGGTGCCCGGCATGGAGATCAGGATCGAACCGGTCCCCGGCATCACCGACGGCGGCCAACTCTTCGTGCGCGGGCCGAACATCATGAGCGGCTATCTCGACGAGGGCGGCGTGCTGACCCCGCCGGTGGACGGCTGGCACGACACCGGCGACATCGTCACGCTCGACGAGGAAGGCTTCATCACCATCAAGGGTCGGGTGAAGCGCTTCGCCAAGATCGCCGGTGAGATGGTCTCGCTCGCCGCGGTCGAGGCCCTGGCCGCCGGCGTCTGGCCGGGCGCGCGGCACGCGGTCATCGCCATGCCCGACGCGCGCAAGGGCGAGAAACTGGTGCTGGTGACCGACCGGCTCGACGCCCAGGTCGGCGCGCTGAGCGCACACGCGCGTGAGATCGGCGTGCCGGAACTGATCGTGCCCGCCCGCATCGTGCGCGTCCCGGAAGTGCCGCTGCTGGGCACCGGCAAGACCGACTATGTCGCCATCCAGCGCATGGCCGAGAGCGAAGCGCGGGCGGCTTAGCGGCTTCGGAAACAAACGGACTTCACCGATCGTCCAATCCTGTTAGAGGGAGCGGATGGGCCGGGCGTGGAACAGAGCTGACCACCGGGCGGGTTTCGCCGCGCTGGCGATGTTCGCGCTCCTGCTGCAGCTGGCGGTCCCGCAAGGCTTCATGCTGGCGCGGGATGCGGGTCAGCCGGCCATCGTCATCTGCAC